>NZ_JAJNRO010000006.1:0-51914 GCF_021083605.1 Nocardioides sp. cx-169 | reverse complement strand
CCGCCCCCCGTCCTGGCGTCGCCCCGCCGGGGGTGCTGGGGGGGCTCGACTGTGAAGCGTCGGTCACTCGGCGTCCGCGGTCTCGGCGGTCGCCTCGGCGGCGTCCTCCTCGACCACGGGGATGAGCGACAGCTTGCCGCGGTCGTCGACCTCGGCGATCTCGACCTGGACCTTCTGGCCCACGGACAGGACGTCCTCGACGGCTTCCACGCGCTTGCCGCCGGCCAGGCCGCGCAGCTTGCTGATGTGCAGCAGGCCGTCCTTGCCGGGCATGAGCGAGACGAACGCACCGAAGTTGGTCGTCTTGACGACCGTGCCGAGGTAGCGCTCGCCGACCTCGGGCATGGTCGGGTTGGCGATCGCGTTGACGGCCTGGCGGGCGGCCTCGGCGGCCTCGCCGTTGGTCGCACCGATGTAGATCGTGCCGTCGTCCTCGATCGACAGCGACGCACCGGTGTCGTCCTGGATCTGGTTGATCACCTTGCCCTTCGGGCCGATGACCTCGCCGATCTTGTCGACCGGGATGCGCACCGTGATGATGCGCGGCGCGTGCACCGACATCTCCTCGGGGACGCTGATCTCCTCGTTCATGACCTCGAGGATCGCCGTGCGGGCGTCCTTGGCCTGGTTCAGCGCGGCGGCCAGGACCTCGGCGGGGATGCCGTCGAGCTTGGTGTCGAGCTGGAGCGCGGTCACGAACTCCGGGGTGCCGGCGACCTTGAAGTCCATGTCGCCCATCGCGTCCTCGGCGCCGAGGATGTCGGTCAGCGCGACGTACTCGGTCTTGCCGTCGACCTCGCCGGAGATGAGGCCCATCGCGATGCCGGCGACGGGGGCCCGCAGCGGGACACCGGCCTGCAGCAGCGACAGGGTCGAGGCGCACACCGAGCCCATCGAGGTGGAGCCGTTGGAGCCCATGGCCTCGGAGAGCTGGCGGATCGCGTAGGGGAACTCCTCGCGCGTCGGCAGGACCGGAAGCAGCGCGCGGCGCGCGAGCGCACCGTGGCCGACCTCGCGCCGCTTGGGCGAGCCCACGCGGCCGGTCTCGCCGGTGGAGAACGGCGGGAAGATGTACTTGTGCATGTAGCGGCGCGTCTTCTCCGGGGAGAGCGTGTCCAGCTTCTGCTCCAGGGTCAGCATGTTCAGCGTGGTGACACCCAGGATCTGGGTCTCGCCGCGCTCGAACAGGGCCGAGCCGTGAACGCGCGGGATCACGCCGACCTCGGCGTGCAGCGGACGGATGTCGGCGAGGCCGCGGCCGTCCATGCGGATCTTGTCGCGCAGCACGCGCTCGCGCATGAGGGACTTCGTGACCGCCTTGAACGCGGCCCCGATCTCCTTCTCGCGACCCTCGAACTGGGCGCCGAGCTGGTCGAGAAGCGACGCCTTGACAGCGTCGAGAGCGGCCTCGCGCTCGAGCTTGTCGGCGATGACCAGCGCGGAGCCGGCGCCCTCGGAGGCGGCGGCGGCGACGGCGTCGTAGACGTCGTCCTCGAAGTCGAGGAAGACCGGGAAGTCCTGGACCGGCTTGGCGGCCTCCTTGGCCAGCTCGGCCTGGGCCTCGCACAGCTGCTTGATGAAGGGCTTCGCGGCGTCGAGGCCACCGGCCACGACCTCCTCGGTCGGCGCCTGCACGCCGCCCTGGACCAGGGTCCAGGTCTGCTCGGTGGCCTCGGCCTCGACCATCATGATCGCGACGTCGCCGGTCTCGGTGACGCGGCCGGCGACGACCATGTCGAAGACGGCGTTCTCGAGCTGGCTGTGGCTCGGGAAGGCGACCCACTGGCCCTCGATGAGGGCGACGCGAACGCCGCCGACCGGGCCGGAGAACGGCAGACCGGAGAGCTGGGTGGACAGCGACGCGGCGTTGATCGCCAGGACGTCGTACGGCGCGTCGGGGTTGAGCGCCATCACGGTGATGACGACCTGGACCTCGTTGCGCAGGCCCTTCTTGAAGGTCGGGCGCAGCGGGCGGTCGATGAGGCGGCAGGTGAGGATCGCGTCCTCGCCGGGACGACCCTCGCTGCGGAAGAACGAGCCGGGGATCTGGCCCGCGGCGTACATCCGCTCCTCGACGTCGATCGTCAGGGGGAAGAAGTCGAAGTGGTCCTTGGGGTGCTTGCCGGCCGTGGTGGCCGAGAGCAGCATGGTGTCGTCGTCGAGGTAGGCGGTCACCGAGCCGGCGGCCTGGCGGGCGAGGAGCCCGGTCTCGAACTTGATGGTGCGGGTGCCGAACTTGCCGTTGTCGAGAACGGTCTCGACGGCGGAGATGACGGGTTCTGTCACGTTGGATCTTTCTGTTCGCGGTGCGATCCGCGACTGCGCGCACGATGCCCTGGCAGTGGCCGGGGCGGTGGCCGATCTTCGATCGAGACCCGCAGCAGCCGGTGTGACGGGCTCCTGAAGATCACTACCGAGGACCGGGCCTGCGGTGGCGCGGATCGCTCCTGTGGTGGTTGTTCAGTTGTCGTGCAGCCTGCAATGCAGCGTTGGGACCCACCAGGTGGTGAGTCCCAACGTGTCAGTCAGCGGCGCAGGCCGAGGCGCTCGACGATCGAGCGGTAGCGCTCGATCTCCGTCTTGCGCAGGTAGTTGAGCAGTCGCCGGCGCTGGCCGACGAGCAGCAGCAGACCACGACGGCTGTGGTGGTCGTGCTTGTGCGTCTTGAGGTGCTCGGTGAGGTGGGCGATGCGGTGGCTGAGCAGCGCGATCTGCACCTCCGGCGAACCAGTGTCGCCCTCGGTCGTGCCGTACTCGGCGATGATCTTCTTCTTCGTCGCTGCATCGGTTCCGATGGACATGCGGCTCCTTCTGGTTCACTCGTTGCGCGGCGCGCCGGGGCCTGTTCACCCGGGCACTCTCTGTCCGCGGCCGTTTCACGGCAGGATGTCGCCCTAGGGCAACCGCAGCAGCCTAGCGCGCGGGGCCGATCAGTCCCAAACCAACGTCTCCGCGGCGGAGGCACCCCCTTCGCCCCGGGATGCGGCGACGTCCTGGGCGTCGTGGACCAGCCCACCGACCGCCTGCGCGGTGACCAGCGCCGCGAAGAAGCCGCCGATGCTGACGACCATCACCACGCGGTCGTCGATGAAGCGCGCCACGACAGCCACGGCGATCGCCGCGGCCACCGCCGCCACCGGCACGCCCACCACCAGGGCGAGCGCGCTGTCGCCGGGCAGGTCCCACAGCAGCGCGGCGATCGTGAGCGCGAGGAGCGTGAGCACGGCGTAGGCGCCGGCCGCGACCAGGCAGGTCGCGAACGCGCGCGGGACGCCGGCGGCCTCGAGCACCCGGCCGACCAGCACCGCCAGCACGGCAGCCCCGATCAGCGACAGGGCCACCGGGCCGGCCGACGACGCGCTCAGCGCGCCGTACACGGGCAGCACGAGCGTCAGGGTGCACAGCAGGGCGCCCACCAGCTGACGGGCGACCGCGTCGACCGGCGCGGAGGCGGGGGCGGGGCTCGAGGTCATGGGAGCATGCTTCCGCCGCCGCCACGGTCGAAACCTGCCGGCGCTGGACCCGGTCAGGCGACGGTGACCGGGTGCCGGACCACCGCGTCGAAGAAGTAGCCGTTGTCGTTGTCCGGCGTCACCAGCGGCTGGCGGCGTCCGCGCGTCGGTGGCCCGGGCGAGGAGCTCATGACTGCCGGCGGAGGGCCGGTCCCACACGTAGGACCACTGCGCCCACGCCGCGTCGCGGCCACGGCTGTGCCCGCCCCCGCGGCGGCGGCCGGCCGGGTGCCAGGTCGCTCCCCCGTCGGTGCTGACCTCGACCCGGGTGACCGGGCCGGCGCCGCTCCAGGAGCGGCCGGTGAGCACGACCCGGCGGCCGGCCTCCAGCTCGGCACCCCAGGGCAGCTCCCAGGCCGAGCGCACCGGGTTGACCGTCAGCGGCGGGGAGTCGGCCGGGTGCTCGCCGCCGGTCCAAGTAACTTAGGTGACTTAGACTCTCGGCGATGTCCGCTTTCCGTGGCACGATGCGGGACGTGGGCCTCCTGAGCGCGTTACCCGTGCCGTCCGACTACACCGGCACGCGGCTGGCGGCGTGCAACCTGTGCGAGGCGATCTGCGGCCTCGAGCTCACCCTCGAGCGCGGGGCCGTCACCGCGATCCGCGGCAACGAGGACGACCCGCTCTCGCGGGGCCACGTCTGCCCGAAGGGCGTGGCGCTCGCCGACGTCTACACCGACGCCGACCGGCTACGCCGCCCGGTGCGCCGGGTCGGCGACGAGTGGGAGGAGCTGGGCTGGGACGAGGCGCTCGACCTGGTGGCCGACCGGCTCGCGGCCACGGCGGCCGAGCACGGCCGCGACGCCGTGGGCGTCTATCTCGGCAACCCCAGCGCGCACTCGCTCGGCTCCGCCACCCACGGCACGGCGTTCGTGAGGGCGCTGCGCACGCGCAACCGGTTCAGCGCCTCCTCGGTCGACCAGTTCCCCCACCAGTTCGTCGCCTGGCAGCTCTACGGCCACCAGCTCCTGCTCCCGGTGCCCGACCTGGACCGCACGTCCTACTTCCTGGTGGTGGGAGCCAACCCCATGGCGTCCAACGGCTCCCTGATGACCGCCCCCGACTTTCCCCAGCGCCTGCGCGACCTCAAGGCGCGCGGGGGCCGCATGGTCGTGCTCGACCCACGCCGCACCGAGACCGCCAAGATCGCCACCGAGCACCACTTCGTCCGCCCCGGCACCGACGCCGCCGTGCTGCTCGCGATGGTGCACGTGCTGTTCGCCGAGGGCCTGACCGACCCGCCGTCCTACGTCGACGACGTCGCCGCGGTCGAGGCGGCGGTCGCCGACTTCACCCCCGAGCACGCCGAGGCGGTGAGCGGGGTGCCGGCCTCGGTGGTCCGCCAGATCGCACGTGACCTCGCCGGTGCCGAGGGGGCGGTGGCGTATGGGCGGCTGGGCGTCTCGACGCAGGGATTCGGCTCCGTGTGCCAGTGGGCCATCCAGTGCCTCAACCTGCTGACCGGCAACTTCGACCGCGTGGGTGGGGTCCTCTTCCCCGAACCGGCCATCGACATCGTCGGACGGCGGATCATCGGCCCTGGGCACTTCGACGTCTGGCGCAGCCGGGTGCGCGACCTGCCCGAGTTCGCCGGGGAGCTGCCGGTCTCGGTGCTGCGCGAGGAGATCGAGACCCCGGGAGAGGGTCAGATCCGCGCGTTGGTGACGCTGGCCGGCAACCCGGTGCTGTCGACACCCGACGGCGACGGGCTCGGGCGCGCGCTCGAGGGGCTCGACTTCATGGTCTCGGTCGACCTCTACGTCAACGAGACGACGCGGCACGCCGACGTCATCCTGCCGCCGACCTCGGCGCTGGAGCGCGACCAGTACGACCTGGTCTTCCACAACTTCGCCGTGCGCAACACCGCCCGCTACACCCCGCCGGTGTTCGCCAAGGACGCCGATCAGCGCCACGACTGGCAGATCTTCGCCGGTCTCGCCACGCGGCTGCGGCGCCGGCCGGGGGCGCCGCGGCTGCCGCTGCGCGCACGGCTGGTGGGCGCGGCGCGCATGGCCGCCTCCCCCGCCGTCGTGCTGACCGGCCTGCTCGCGACCGGCCGGGCGGTGTCGATGCGCCGCCTGCGCGCCCACCCCGAGGGCGTGGACCTCGGCCCGCTGCGCCCGACGATGCCGGGTCGGCTGCAGACCGCCGACCGCCGGATCCACCTCGCGCCGCCGCTCCTCGTCGCCGACCTCGACCGGCTGCGGGCCGCCCTCGCCCCGAGCGTCGTGCGGGAGGGGGAGCTGCTGCTGATCGGTCGGCGCCACCAGCGCGACAACAACTCCTGGATGCACAACGCTCCGCGGCTGACCAAGGGCAGGCCGCGCCACCACCTGCTGATGAGCCCCGGCGACCTCGCCGCTCGCGGTCTCGCCGACGGCGACCGGGTCAGGGTCCGCTCGCGCGTGGGCGAGGTCGAGGTCGAGGTCACCGGCACCGACGACCTGATGCCGGGCGTGGTGTCCCTCCCCCACGGCTACGGCCACCAGGTCGCCGGCACCCGGATGCGGCACGCGTCGCAGGTCGCGGGGATCTCGATCAACGACCTCACCGACCCCTCGGTGCTCGACGTGTCCGGCAACGCGGCGCTCAACGGCGTACCAGTGACGGTGCAGGCCGCGCGCCGGTGACGGCGTGGGGCGACCCGGCCGGTCGGCGGGGCCACCACGCCCGGTCGCCGAGGAGCACCAGCGCGGCCGGCAGCATCACCAGCCGGATGATCGTGGCGTCGAGCAGGATGGCCGCGGAGAGACCGACGCCCATCATCTTCATCTCGAGCATCGACAAGGTCGCGAAGATCGCGAAGACCGAGACCATCACCGCCGCCGCGCTGGTCACGACCCCGGCGGTGTCCGCGATGCCACGCTGGACGGCCAGCCGGGCCGGGAGCCCGGCGTCGAGGTGCTCGCGGATCCGGCTGACGACGAAGACGTGGTAGTCCATCGACAGCCCGATCAGGACCACCAGCACGAACAGCGGCAGCCAGTCGATGACGAAGCCCGGGGTGTCGAAGTCGAGCAGGTCCGCGCCCCAGCCGTGCTGGAAGACCAGCACCATGAACCCGAACGACACCCCGACCGAGGCCAGGTTCAGCGCGGTCGAGAGCAGCGCGATCGGCACGCTGCGGAAGGTCGCCAGCATCATCAGGAACGTCAGCAGCAGCACGAACCCGATGACCAGCGGGAGACGGTCGGACTGCCGGTCGAGGTAGTCGAGGTTCTCCGCAGCGCCGCCGCCCACGGCGGTCTCGGCCTCCAGACCGTCGAACGCCGCCGGCACCAGGTCCGTGCGCAACTCCCGCAGGGCCTCGTTGACGCGTTCATCCGCCTCGTCGTACGGCATGCCGATGCGGAGCACTGTCGTGCGCCCGTCGGCGGACGTCGCGGCCTCCTCCCCGGACTCGACGTAGTCGCCGGTGGCGACCGCCCGCCGCTCGAGGTCGGCGAGCGCGGCCGACAACCGGTCCTGCTGCGCGGGATCGGCGCGGACGACGACGGTCGCCGCGGCACCCTCCGCGGGGAAGGCAGCGCTCAGGTCGCGCATCGTCGCCACCTCGGGGATCGACGCGGGTAGCGTCTCCAGGTTGGCGGCGTTGGTCCGCAGTCCGAGCGCGGGCGCGGCCAGGGCGGCCACCACGACGCCGGAGAGCGCGAGGGCCACGCCGGGTCGCCGTACGACAGGACCGAGCAGGCGTCTGCTCAGCCCGCCGCGACCGATCCGGGAGTTGAGCCGCCACAGCAGCGGCACGCGGGGCCGGTCGACCCAGCGTCCGAGCTTGACCAGCAGCGCGGGCAGCACGGTGATCGAGCCGAGCACCGCCACGGCGACGACGATGATCGAGCCGACGGCTAGGGAGTTGAAGGTGGCGCCGCCCATGACGAACAGCCCGGTCATGGAGGCGATCACGGCCCCGCCCGAGACGAGGATGGAGTGGCCGGAGGTCTGGGCCGCGATCTCGACGGCCTCGAGCGTCGTCCGGCCTGCGGCCCGCTCCTCGCGCTCGCGCTTGAGGTAGAACAACGAGTAGTCCACGCCCACGGCCATGCCGATCAGCACGATCATGCTCGTGACCGTCCCCTCGGCCGGGACCAGATGCGTGACCGGCGCCATGATCCCGATGGTCGCGGCGACGCTGGTGAACGCCAGCAGGACCGGCAGGCCCGCGGCGATCAGCGCGCCGAAGGCGACCAGCATCAGCACCAGTGTGATCGGGACGCTGATCCCCTCGGCTGCGGCCAGGTCGTCGCCCACCCGCTCGTCGATCGCCTCGTCGAGCGAGACGTCGCCGGCCTGGCGGATCTCGAGACCTGGCTCCGCCGCCTGCGCTGCGGCCGTCACCTCGCGGAGCGGGTCGACGTCGACCTCCCCGTCGCGGGCGAGCTGGACCGCGACCAGCAGTGCGGTCCCGTCGGGGCTCCACTGCGGAGCCGCCACGGCGTCGACGCCCTCGAGGCCCGCCATGCCGCCGGCGATCCGTGCCGCGGCCCGCTCGGCGGCCTCGCGGTCGAGGTCGCCGTCCCCCGCCGTGATCAGCACGCTCTCGGAGTCGGGGCGGTCCAGGCCGGCCTCGAGGACGAGTTCGTCGGCACGGCCGGACTCGCCGAGCCGGTAGTCGGCGTCCTCGGTCTCGACGCCGGAGACGACCGAGGCGAGGCCGACGGCAAGGACGACGAACGACAGCCAGGCGGCGATGGCGCGCCACGGGTGGGTGGCGCTCCAGCGGGCCGCGCGCAGCGGCAGCACGGTGAGCGGGTTGGTGGTCATGGCGGTCTCCTTGGCTCGGGGAGTCCAGCCTCGTGACGCGAGGGCCCGGGGTCAGGGGCGCTGGGACCCGGTTCGCCGGTGGTGCCTGCACCCCTGCCGCCGCCCCGGATTTCGGGGAGGATGGGGCGGTGAGCACCCCGTCCGAGAGCGCCTCGCCGGGCCGGTTGCGCCTGACGGCGTACGCCGCTGCCCAGCTCCTGCTGGCGATCCCGGCCCTGGCGTTCCTGGTCCTCGCCGTGGTGGGCACGGCCACGCTGGTCGTCTGGGTCGGCATCGTGATCCTGGCGGTGGCGGTGCCGTGCCTGCGCTGGATCGCCGACCAGCACCGGGTGATGGCGGCCAGGGTGCTGGGGGTCCCCGTGCCACGCCCCTACCGACCGGTCCCCCGCCACCCGGTCCAGGCGCTGCTGGTCGTGCTCCGGGACCCGATGACCTGGCGCGACCTGGCGTGGGCGGTGTGGGCCTCGACGTTCGGCTTCGTCCTCGCGCTGGTCTGCGTGCTCGAGCTGGCGCTCTTCGTCCTGCTGCCCCTGTGGGCGTTCGGGATCAGGGCGCAGATGGAGGCCCGGTCGCTGGTCGACCTGTGGTTCCTCGCCTCCAGCCGCACCGAGCACCTCGAGCAGCGGGTGCAGGTGCTCACCGAGACCCGGGCCGACGCGGTCGACCACTCGGCCGCCGAGCTCCGGCGGCTGGAGCGCGACCTGCACGACGGCGCCCAGGCCCGGCTGGTGGCGCTGTCGATGAGCCTCGGCCTCGCCGACCAGCTGCTGGCCGACGACCCCGAGGCCGCGCGCCGCCTCGTCAACGACGCGCGGGAGACGACGTCGGCCGCGATCGGCGAGCTGCGCTCCGTCGTACGCGGCATCCACCCGCCGGTCCTTGCCGACCGCGGGCTGGTCGGGGCCGTGCAGGCCCTGGCCCTCGACATGGCGGTACCCGTCGAGCTCGACGCGGCCCTGGACGGACGGCCGCCGGCACCGGTCGAGTCGGCCGTCTACTTCGCGATCGCCGAGTGCCTGGCCAACGTCGGCAAGCACGCCAGGGCGCAGCGGGCGCGGATCACGCTGATGCACGCGGCGGGGCGGCTGCGAGCGGTCGTCGCCGACGACGGGTGCGGCGGCGCCGATCCGGCGTCCGGGTCGGGCATGCTGGGGATCGGCCGCCGTCTCGCCGCGTTCGACGGCACGATGTCCGTGAGCAGCCCGAGCGGCGGGCCGACCGTGGTGACGATGGAGGTGCCGTGCGACTTGTCCTCGCCGAGGACCACGCCCTCCTCCGCGCCGGGATGACCCAGCTGCTGGAGAGCAACGGCTTCACGATCCTGCACGCAGTCGAGGACGAGCCCGCGCTGGCAGTGGCGCTGCGCGACCCCGCCGCCGACGCAGCCGTCGTCGACGTGCGACTCCCGCCCACCCAGACCGACGAGGGCCTGCGCGCCGCCATCGCCGCCCGCGTGGCGCGGCCAGGCTTCCCGGTGATGGTGATCTCGCAGTACGTCGAGCACCTCTACGCCCGCGAGCTCCTGGCCAGCGGCGAGGGGGCCGTCGGCTACCTGCTCAAGGACCGGGTCTCCGACGTCGCGGAGTTCGTCGACGGCGTACGCCGCGTCGCGGCGGGCGGCACCGTGCTCGACCCGGAGGTCGTCTCCTCGATCATGGCGCACCGCCGCGAGCGGCCCCTGGACCGGCTCACCCCCCGCGAACGCGAGGTCCTCGCCCTGATGGCCGAGGGGCGCTCCAACGCCGCCATCGCCGCCCGCCTGGTCGTCACCGAGAAGGCCGTCGCCAAGCACATCAACGGCATCTTCACCAAGCTCGACCTCGCCACCACCGACGACGACCATCGTCGGGTCCGCGCGGTGCTGGCGTGGTTGCGAGCGTGAGCAGGGTTTTCAGCATCTGCTGATAACCCTGACGTTCTGGGCCGTTATTTCACCCCAGAACGTCAGGGAAATGCCCAGCAGCAAGCAGGATTACCAGCAGATGCTGATAACCCTGCCACGGACTCACCCACCCAGGATCTCCAGCACCGCAGCACGTCCGGCGACGGGGTCGTCGGCTCCGAGGGCGGCCTCGGCGACGTCCTCGCACTGCTCGGAGGTGGTCGCTCCCAACCGGGCGCCGACCGGGCGGACGGCGGCGGCGGCCATGGACAGGGAGGTGACGCCCATGCCCACGAGCGCGCAGGCAAGGAGCGGGTCCGCGGCGGCCTCGCCGCAGACGCCGACGGACTTGCCGGCCTGCCGGCCGGCCTCGGCGGTGATCGCGATCAGCTGCAGCACGGCGGGCTGCCAGGGATCGGTGAGGTGGGCCAGGTCGGTGGCCATGCGATCGGCGGCCATCGTGTACTGCGTCAGGTCGTTGGTGCCGATCGACATGAAGTCGACGACCTCCAGCATCCGCGGTGCCAGCAGTGCGGCCGACGGCACCTCGACCATCACGCCGGCCTTCAGGCCGCGACCGCGCACGGCGGCGGCGAAGTCGCGCGCCTCGGCGACGGTCGCCACCATCGGCGCCATCACCCAGGTCTCGGTGCCGGAGCGCTCGGCGGCGAGGGCGATCGCGTCGAGCTGGCGCTCCAGCAAGCCCGGGTTGTCGAAGGACAGGCGCAGCCCGCGTACGCCGAGGGCGGGGTTCTCCTCGCCCTCGTGGGTGGCGAACGCGACCGGCTTGTCGCTGCCGGCGTCCAGGGTGCGGACCACGACGTGCCCGATGCCCTTGAACGGCGCGAGCACGGACTCGTAGATGTCGGCCTGCTCCTCGACGCTCGGCTCCTCGGCACGGTTGAGGAAGCACAGCTCGGTGCGGAAGAGTCCCACGCCCTCGACCGGCGCGTCGGCCGAGCCGGAGGCCGACGGCCCGTCCGCGACGTTGGCGAGCAGCTTGACGGGCTGGCCGTTGGCCGTCGCCCCGGGTCCGCTCCAGGTCGCGAGCGCGGCCCGGCTCTCCTGATCGGCGGCCACGAGCCGTTCCGCCTCCGCGGGGTCCGGGTCGACCTGGACGGTGCCGGCGGTGCCGTCGACGAGCAGCGGCCGCCCGGCATCGAGGGCCATGACCCCGGCCGCACCGACCACGCACGGGATGCCGAGCTGGCGCGCGATGATCGCGGTGTGGCTGGTGGGGCCACCGCGCTCGGTGACCAGCGCCAGCACCACCTCGGGATCCAGGCCCGCGGTGTCGGCGGGGGCGAGGTCCTCGGCCACCACGATGGAGGGCCGCTCGGGGTTGGGGACACCGGGCTCGGCCTCGCCCACGATGCGGGCGACGAGGCGCCGCTCGATGTCGCGCAGGTCGGTGGCCCGCTCGGCCATGAGCCCGCCCATCGAAGTGAACACGCCGACGAACTGCTCGACCGCGGCGTGCACCGCCGCCAGCAGGTCGTCGCCGCCGCGCAGGGCCTTGCGCACCGCCGAGCGCAGCCCCTTGTCGCGTGCCAGTCCGGCGCTGGCCGTGAGGACCTCCGCGGCCGCGCCCGAGGCGGCGGACGCCTTGGCGGTGAAGCCGGAGGAGACCTGCTCGACCGCGGCGTCGTACGCCGCGAGCGTGGCCTCCTCGTCGGCGAAGCCCCCGTCACCGAAGCGGGCGACGGCCTCAGTGGGGACCTCGGCCCGGGCGACCAGGGCTGGCCCGAAGGCGAGTCCCGGCACGACGGGGGTGCCGCGGAGTCCGGCTGACAAAGCGGGCGAGTCAGTGGCCATCCTCACAGTAAAGCCGCGGCGGCCTTGACAGTCAACAGAAACGGACGTAAAACAACACATACACAGAACGTGATGGAGGCCACGGGGCAGATGACAATGTACGCCGAGGAGCGCCAACAGGCGATGGCCCAGCTGGTGGCCGCGCGAGGGCGCCTGTCGGTCACCGCATTGGCCCAACAGTACGCCGTGACGACCGAGACCGTCCGGCGCGATCTCACGGCGCTCGAGCGCCTCGGGCTGGTCCAGCGGGTGCACGGCGGCGCCGTCCCGGCCGGCGCGCTGGCCGCCATCGAGTCCGGGCTCGGCGAGCGGGACGCGGCCAACACCGAGAGCAAGGACCGGATCGCCCGGGCGGCCCTCGACCTGCTGCCCAGCGCCGGCGGCACCGTGCTCCTCGACGCCGGCAGCACCACGATGCGCCTCGCCGGGGCGCTCCCCCGCGACCTGCGCCTGACCGTGGTCACCCACGCCGTCCCGATCGCCGCGCGCCTGGTCGTGCAGCCCCAGATGGAGCTCCACCTCCTGCCCGGCCGCGTGCGCGCCACCACCCAGGCCGCCGTCGGCGCCGACACCGTCGCGGCCCTCGCCGACCTGCGCGCCGACCTGGTCTTCCTCGGCACCAACGGACTCTCCCTCAGCCACGGCCTGACCACCCCCGACCGCGACGAGGCGGCGACCAAGCGCGCCCTGGTCCGGGCCGCGCGCCGCGTCGTCGTGCTCGCCGACTCCAGCAAGCTGGGCCGCGAGCTCGCCGTACGCTTCGCCACCCTCGATGACGTCGACACCCTCGTGACCGACGACGGCATCGGCGAGGACGACCTGCAGGCGCTCCGGAGCGCCGATGTCGAGGTCGTGGTCGCGTGATCATCACCCTGACGCCCAACCCCAGCATCGACCGCACCGTCACGCTCACCGGTCCGCTGCGCCGCGGCGCCGTCCAGCGCGCGGAGGCCGTCACCTCCCAGGCCGGCGGCAAGGGCATCAACATCTCCCGAGCCGCCGTGAGCGCCGAGGTGCCCACCCTGGCCGTGCTCCCCGCAGACGACGGGGACCCGTTCGTCCTCGAGCTGCGCGCCGCCCACATCCCCCACGAGCCGGTCGCGCCGGCCGGACCGGTGCGCGTCAACGTCACGATCAGCGAGCCCGACGGCACCACGACGAAGCTCAACAGCCCCGGCCCCACGGTCGCCGGTGCCGACCTCGACGCCCTCGCTGAGGCTGTCACCCGTCGCGCCACCGGTGCCGACTGGGTGGTGCTGGCCGGCTCGCTGCCGCCCGGCGCGCCCGACGGTTGGTACGCCGGCCTGGTCGCCGTCCTGCGCGCGCGCGGCGTCCGCGTCGCTGTCGACACCAGCGACGCCCCGCTGCGCGCCCTCGTCGCCGGCCTGGCCGACGGCGCTCCGCACCTGATGAAGCCCAACGGGGAGGAGCTCGCCTCCTTCACCGGCGAGGACCCGGCGGTGCTCGAGGCGGACCCGGCCGCCGCGGCCCGCGCGGCCGGCTCGCTCATCGGCGCCGGCGTCGACGAGGTGCTCGTGACCCTCGGGCCCCACGGAGCCGTGCTGGTCAACGCCGACGGCGCCTGGCACGCCTCTCCCCCGCCCACCACCGTGGTCAGCACCGTCGGCGCGGGCGACTCGAGCCTCTTCGGCTACCTCCTCGGCGACCTTCGCCGTCAGCCACCCGGCCAACGACTCGCACTCGCCGTCGCCTATGGCAGTGCGGCCGCCGGCCTGCCCGGCACGACGATCCCTCGTCCCGCCCAGGTCGACGCCGCCCTGGTCCCCGTACGTGCGCTCCTCCCTCACGAAGGCTGACCCCATGACCTCCCTGATCACACCCGACCTGGTCCGGCTCGACGCCGACCTGGGCGCCGACAAGGGCGCGGTGATCCACGCCTTGGCCGACGTCGTCGCCCAGGCGGGCCGCGCCCTCGACGTCGAGGCGCTCGTCGCCGACGTCCTCGCCCGCGAGGCGAAGGCCGCCACCTGCCTGACCGGCGGTATCGCGATCCCGCATTGCCGCACCGAGGGCGTCGAGGTGCCGACCCTCGTGTTCGCGCGGCTCTCTCCGAGGGTCGACTTCGGCGCCGAGGACGGCCCCGCCGACCTCGCCTTCCTGATCGCGGCCCCCGCAGGCGGCGACGACGCCCACCTGCAGATCCTCACCAGGCTCGCCCGCGCGCTGGTCAGGCCGGAGTTCGGCCGCGACCTGCGCGGCGCCGAGACCGCCGATCAGGTGATCGCGATCCTCGGACGGGTCGTCGCTACCCTCTGACGCACCCCCTCACCACCCACCACCCAAGGAGAACCATGCCCACGAAGTCCGTCAAGGTCGGCTCCGCCGTCGGCCTGCACGCCCGTCCCGCCGCGATCATCTCCGAGGCGGCGGGCGATCTCGACTCGGAGGTGCTGATCGGGATTCCCGGCGACGAGCCGGTCGACGCCAGCTCGGCGCTGCTGCTGATGACCCTCGGCGCGGGCAACGGCGACACCGTCGAGGTCTCCGGGGACGACGAGGCCGACGTCGAGACGATCGCGGCGCTGGTGGAGAAGGACCTCGACGTCTAGAGGCTCGGGTCCGCGTACCGTTCCGAGGACTCGGCCCCCTGCCGGTCGCGCAGCGCGAGATAGACCGCGCGCACGCCGACGGCCTGCTCCATCTCGTGCAGCACGCTGCCGAAGAACTGCTGGCGGTAGGTCTCGTCGGTCACCGTCGAGACGGTGAGATACAGGCTGGAGAACGCCGCGAGGAACACCGACACCTTCACCAGCTCGGCCGAGATGTTGTCGAGGTAGCGGATGCCTTCGAGGAAGGGGATGGTGTCGGGCTTGCCGCCGGTCCACGTCTCGACGATCGCCGGCTGCATGATGAGCGAGCCGAACAGCATGAAGAAGCCGAAGACGGTGACCGCCAGCAGCAGCACCTGCGTGGCCTGGATGACGACGAGCACGAGGATCAGGTTCCAACGCTCGTAGCCGCCCACCTCGGCGTACGACGCCGGGTCGGCATCAGGATCGTCGACCAGCTCCCGAGCAGCCTGCTCCAGCGGGGTCCCGGCCGTCGCGTGGAGCAGCAGGGCCTCATCGACGTCGTCGTCGGTGCGGTCCACCTCCTCGGGCAGCCTCACCAACAGGAAGGCCGCGGCCATGGTGCCGAACAGCAGCGCCACCAGCCACAGGTCGCCGGTCTCCAGCCAGGACGCGACCTCCCAGACCTCGGCGTTGATGAAGAGGAAGGTCACGAAGACCAGGAGCATCGGCAGCGCGCGGGTCATCATCGGCAGCAGGGTCCACAGGCTGCCGAAGGTGCGCGCCAGCGCCCAGGCGACGATGGAGCGGGCCTCCAAGGCCGTGAGTGCGTACCAGGTGGCGACGACGCCGAGCAGCGTCCACAGCACGGCCGGCAGGTACTCCTCTCCCTTGTCGAGGAACGGCAGCGCCACGGCCACCGCGACGGCCACCACGGCGGTCAGCCCGAGCAGGGGCAGCACCCGGCGTCGACTCAGCGCAGAGCGCACCGACGCCCGCTTCTCGGGCACGAAGTAGGTCAGGCCGTGGGTGAGGAACCACGCGTCGGTGGCCGCGACCGGGTCTCCCGGCGCCGGGTGGTGATGGGACACCTCAGGCGCTCAGGATCTCGCGGGCGCGGTTGACGTCGTCCTGCATCTGCACGACGAGGGCGTCGACGGAGTCGAAGGCCACCATCCCGCGAAGCCGGTCGACGAAGGACACCTCGACCTCGACGCCGTACAGCTCCAGGTCGGTGCGGTCCAGCACGTAGCTCTCGACGCGCCGGGCGCGCACCCCGTCGAAGGTGGGGTTGGTGCCGACGCTGATCGCCGCCGGGTAGACCTCGCCGGTGTCGAGACGTCGTAGGCGGCCCGCGTAGACACCGTCGGCCGGGGCGGCGGTGAGGCCGTCGGTGGGGACGTTGGCCGTCGGATAGCCGAGGTCGCGGCCGCGCTGGTCGCCCCGTACGACGACACCGCGGACGGCGTAGGGGTGCCCGAGCGCCTCGGCGGCGCCCGCGACGTCCCCGGTGGCCAGACAGGTGCGGACGTAGGTCGACGACCACACCATCGGTCCGCCGTCCAGCGCGATGCCCTCGGCGGCGAAGCCGTGCCGCCGGCCCTCCTCGACCAGGGTCCCGACGTCCCCGGACGCACGGTTGCCGAACCTGAAGTTGGCGCCGACGACGACGACCGCGGCGCCGAGTCCGTCGACGAGCACGCGGCGCACGAACTCCTCGGGGGACCAGGTGGCGACGTCGCGGTCGAAGGGCAGCGCGAGCACCACGTCCGCCCCGGCGTCGACCAGCAGCTCCGCGCGGCGCTCGACCGTGGTCAGCATGGTGGGCGCGTGCTCGGGCCGCAGGACGGCCATCGGATGCGGCTCGAAGGTGACCGCCACGACCGGCAGCCCCTGCTCGTCGGCGAGGGCCCGGGCCCGGGACAGCACCTGCTGGTGGCCGAGGTGGACGCCGTCGAAGTTGCCGATCACGACCGCGGTGGGCCCGAGGTCGTGAGGGATGTCGTCGAGCGAACGCCAGATCTGCACGTCAGGAACCTTACTGGCGACCCTCGCCGCTCAGACGAAGACCGCCGCCGCGCGGGCGACGCCCTCGCGCGGCTCGTAGAGGGCCAGGAACTCGCCGTCGGGTGCGAACACCGCGGTGAGGCCGTCCAGCGGGAGGTCGAGGGCGCGCCCCACGCGCACGTCGGCCACCTGCCTCTCGTCCAGCTCACGGCTGGGGAAGGTGCCACGAGCGGCCTGGGCGATCGGCACGATCGCGAACGACTCGGCCAGCTCCTCGAGGGTCGCCGCAGTCGCGAGGTCGAAGGAGCCGACCGCCGTACGCCGCAGCGCGGTGAGGTGGCCGCCGACGCCGAGCAGCCGCCCGACGTCACGGGCGATGGCGCGCACGTAGGTGCCGCTGGAGCAGCGCAGGGAGACGTCCACGTCGACGTGGTCGGGGCCGGGACGCACCTCCCCCACGGCGAGCGCGTGCACGGTGACCGCGCGCGGCTTCAGCTCGACCTGCTCGCCGTCGCGGACCCGCTGGTAGGCCCTCTTGCCGTCGACCTTGATCGCAGAGACCGCGGTCGGCACCTGCTGCAGCTCGCCGACGAAGCCCGCCAGCGCCTGGCGCACGGCGTCCTCGCTCAGCGCGGCCGTCGAGGCGCTGGCGACGACGTCGCCCTCGGCATCGTCGGTGGTGGTGGCCACGCCCAGCCGCACGGTGGCGTCGTAGGCCTTCTCGGTGAGCATGAGGTGCCCCAGCAGCCGGGTCGCACGGTTGACGCCGAGCACGAGCACGCCCGTGGCCATCGGGTCGAGGGTGCCGGCGTGGCCGACCTTGCGGGTCCCGGCCAGTCGGCGCACCCGCGCGACGACATCGTGGGAGGTGACCCCCTGGGGCTTGTCGACGACGACCAGGCCGGACCCGGTCGTCACAGCTCCTCGTCGTCCTCGGTGTCGTCCTCGGTGACCTCGCGAGGCTTCTTGTACGGGTCGTCCCCACCGGCGTACGCCGCGTTGGCGCGCGCCGCCGCCACGGCCTCGTCCTGCGCCTTGGCGCGGGCGAGCACCTCGTCCAGGGCCCGCGCCTCGTCGGGCAGGGCGTCGTGGATGAAGCTCAGCGTGGGCGCCGTGCGGGTGCCGAGCTGCTTGGCCACCTCGGAGCGCAGGACACCCTTGGCGGACTCCAGCGCCACCGCCGTGCCCGCCATCTCGTCCTCGCCACCGAGGACGGTGTAGAAGATCGTGGCCTGCTGCCCGTCGCCGGTCAGGCGTACGTCGGTCAGCGTCACGAAGCCGAGCCGCGGGTCCTTGATCCGGCGCTCGAGCATCTCCGCGACGATCACCTGGATCCGGTCGGCGATCTTGCGCACACGTGGGCTGGTCATGGGTCCTACTCTCTCAAATTGCCGGGAACGTGCGAGTCGGCGCAGCCCCCCCCCTCGGGAGCTGCGCCGACTCGTCGACGGGTGGATCAGCTGCGGGCGATCTCGCGCATCTCGAACGCCTCCACGACATCGCCTTCCTTGATGTCCTGGAAGTTCTTGAGCACCAGACCGCACTCGAAGCCCTCGCGGACCTCGGACGCGTCGTCCTTCTCGCGCTTGAGCGAGTTGAGGTCGAGGTTGTCCGCGATCACCTTGTTGTCACGCAGCACCCGCACCTTGGCGTTGCGGCGGATGACACCCGAGGTGACCATGCAGCCCGCGATGTTGCCGAGCTTGGACGAGCGGAAGATCGCACGGATCTCCGCCTGGCCCAGGGTCGACTCCTCGTAGACCGGCTTGAGCATGCCCTTGAGGGCCGCCTCGATCTCCTCGATGGCGTTGTAGATGACCGAGTAGTACCGGATCTCCACGCCTTCCTTGTCCGCCATCTGGCTCGCCTTGCCCTGAGGCCGGACGTTGAAGCCGATGATGATGGCGTCGGAGGCCGCGGCCAGGTCGACGTTGGTCTCGGTGATCGCACCGACACCGCGGTCGATGACCCGCAGGCTGACCTCGTCGCCGACGTCGATCTGCGCGAGGGCGTCCTCGAGAGCCTCGACCGAGCCGGACACGTCGCCCTTGAGGATGAGGTTGAGCTCCTGGCTCTCGCCCTTCTCCATGGAGGCCATGAAGTCCTCGAGGGTGCGACGCACGCGACGCTTGGCCTGCATGGCCGCACGCTCACGCGCCTCACGCTTCTCCGCGATCTGGCGCGCCATGCGGTCGTCCTCGACCACGATGAAGTTCTGGCCTGCGCCAGGCACCGCGGTCAGACCCAGGACCATCGCGGGGCGCGACGGGTCTGCCTGCTCGATGTTGTCGCCGTGCTCGTCGAGCATGGCGCGCACGCGGCCGTAGCCGGCGCCCGCCACGATCGAGTCGCCGACCCGCAGCGTGCCGCGCTGGACGAGGACGGTCGCGACCGGGCCGCGGCCGCGGTCGAGGTGGGCCTCGACGACCAGGCCCTGGGCGTCCTGCGTCGGGTTGGCCCGCAGGTCCAAGGACGCGTCGGCCGTCAGGACGACCGCCTCGAGGAGCTTGTCCAGGTTGAGCTCGGACTTGGCCGAGACGTCGACGAACATCGCGTCGCCGCCGTACTCCTCGGGGATCAGGCCGTACTCCGTCAGCTGGCCGCGCACCTTGGTCGGGTCCGCATCGGGCTTGTCGATCTTGTTGACCGCGACCACGATCGGCACGCCGGCGGCACGGGCGTGGTTGAGCGCCTCCACCGTCTGGGGCATGACTCCGTCGTCGGCCGCGACCACCAGGATCGCGATGTCGGTCGCCTGGGCGCCACGCGCACGCATGGCGGTGAACGCCTCGTGACCGGGGGTGTCGATCAGGGTGATGCGGCGCTCGGTGCCGTCGACCTCGGTGGAGACCTGGTAGGCACCGATGTGCTGGGTGATGCCACCGGCCTCCTTGTCGACGACGTTGGCGTTGCGCAGCGCGTCGAGGAGCTTGGTCTTTCCGTGGTCGACGTGACCCATGACGGTCACGACCGGCGGACGGACCACCAGGTCGCTGTCGTCGCCCTCGTCGGTACCGAAGTCGATGTCGAACGACTCCAGCAACTCGCGGTCCTCGTCCTCGGGGGAGACGACCTCGACGTTGTAGTTGAGCTCCTCACCGAGCAGCTCGAGCGTCGCGTCGTTGACCGACTCGGTCGCGGTGACCATCTCACCGAGGTGGAACAGCATCTGCACCAGCTGGGCGGCGTCGACGCCGACCTTGTCGGCGAAGTCGGTCAGCGAGGCGCCACGGGCAAGACGCACGGTCTCGCCGTTGCCCTTGCGGACCCGCATGCCACCCAGGGTCGGGGCCTCCATGGCCTCGAACTCCTGGCGACGCGCCCGCTTGGACTTGCGTCCACGACGCGAGGGACCACCCGGGCGACCGAAGGCACCCTGGGTCTGGCCGCGCTGGCCGGGACGGTTGCCGCCACCGGGACGACCGCCACCGCTCGGCCCGAAGCCGCCGGGACGACCGCCGGGGGCGCCGGCACCCGCGGGGGCACCGCGACCCGGAGCACCACGACCGGGAGCCCCACCGGGACCACCGCGACCGGGAGCCGCACCGGGACCACCGCGACCGGGGCCGCCGCGGCCGGCCGGGCCGGGACCGAAGGCGGACGGGGACTTGGGCATCATCGCCGGGTTGGGGCGAGGCATGCCCGGACGACCCGGGGCGCCACCCTCGCGGGCAGCGGCCGGACGCGGCGGACGAGCAGCGTCGCCGGGAGCCTCGTCGGCAGCCGGCTCACGCGGCGGCGCCGCGGGGCGCTTGCCCATGCCCTGGCTGGACGAGAACGGGTTGTTGCCCGGACGCGGCGTGCCGCCGGGCTTGCCGACCGGACGCGGGGCCGGGGTCGGTGCCTTCGGACGCGCGGACGGGGTCGCGGTCGGTGCCGACGGCGTCGCGGCGGCGGCGGGCGCCTCCGGCTGGGCCGGAGCGACCGGGGCTGCCGGCGTGGCCGGGGCTGCCGGGGCTGCCGGCGCGGCGGGGGCCGCCTCGACGACGGGGGCCGGCTCGGGCGTCGGCTCGGGAGCCTGCACCTCGGGCTCGACGGCCCTCTTGGCCGGACCGGGCTTGCGGGGGGTCGGCTTCGGGGCCGCCTTCTCCTCGGCGGGCGCGGCAGGGGCGGCGGCCTTGAGGGACTCGCCTACCTCCTTGCGGAAGCGCATCTCCGCGGGGAGCTCGACAGTGGAGCTCGCCGACTTGACGAACTCCCCCATCTCCTTGAACTTCTCGAGAACGAATTTGCTCTCGACGCCGAACTCTTTGGCGAGCTCGTGTACTCGGGTCTTAGCCACGTTTCTCCTTCTGGCCTCGACCCGCGTCGTGCGGTGCTGCGAGACCGTTAGTGGTGTTGCAAACTCATCGGGAGTTACTCATCGAGTGCTCATGAGCTGCTGCTCCAGTTTCTGGTTGGTTTCGTCACTGTGGGTCTGCGCGTGAGGCGAGGTACTCGCCCACCGGGGCGGTGGACAGCGCTCCGTCGTGCCGCAGGGCACGGGCGAACGCTCTGCGCCGTACGGCGAGCTCGTAGCACTCGACGGTGGGGTGCAGGTGCGCGCCCCGGCCGGGTGCGGTGGCGTCCGGATCAGGCACGACGGCCGGCTGGCCGTGCGCGTCCGAGCCGGCAGTCACCCGCATCAACTCACGCTTGGCAGCCCGCTGGCGGCACCCCACGCACGTACGGACAGGCTCTGTCGCCGTGAGGGGAGCGCTTCGGTGGACCACCGTGCACCAGTCTAGCCAACGCGGGGGCACATCACCGAACCGGCACACCCCCACGCCCGCTCAGGTGCCCGCGGGGGCTTCCTCGTCGCCGTGGATGTCGATGCGCCACCCGGTGAGGCGGGCGGCGAGGCGGGCGTTCTGGCCCTCCTTGCCGATCGCCAGCGAGAGCTGGAAGTCCGGGACGACGACACGGGCGGAGCGCTCGGCGAGGTCGACGATCTCGACCGAGGTGACGCGCGCCGGCGACAGCGCGCTGGCGACGAGCGTGGCCGGGTCGTCGGACCAGTCGACGATGTCGATCTTCTCGCCGTGCAACTCCGACATCACATTGCGCACCCGCTGCCCCATCGGGCCGATGCAGGCACCCTTGGGGTTGACCCCCGGGGTGTCGGTCTTGACCGCGATCTTGGTGCGGTGTCCGGCCTCACGGGCGATCGCCTTGATCTCGACGACCCCGCTGGCGATCTCGGGGACCTCCAGCGCGAACAGCTTCTTGACCAGGTTGGGGTGCGAGCGCGAGAGCGTGATCTGCGGTCCGCGCATGCCCTTGCGCACCGACACCACAAGGCACTTGATGCGGGTGCCGTGCTGGTAGTCCTCGCCGGGGACCCGCTCGCCGACCGGCAGCAGCGCCTCGAGCTTGCCGAGGTCGACCAGGACGTCGGCAGGGTTGCGGCCCTGCTGGATGACGCCGGAGATGATGTCGCCCTCCTTGCCGGAGAACTCCCCGAACCGCACGTCGTCCTCGGCGTCGCGCAGCCGCTGCAGCATGATCTGCTTGGCGGTCGTGGCGGCGATCCGGCCGAACCCGTCGGGCGTGTCCTCGAACTCGCCGACGACGTTGCCCTCGTCGTCGAGCTCGGCGGCCAGCACGGTCACGTGGCCGGTCTTGCGGTCGAGGGTGACCCTCGCCTTCTCCTGCGCTCCCGGCGTCTTGTGGTACGCCGTGAGGAGTGCCTGCTCGATCGCCTCGACCAGTACCGAGAAGGAGATCTCCTTCTCGCGCTCCAGCATCCTCAGGATGCTCATGTCGATGTCCATCAGGCGTCCCCCTCGTCCTCGTCGTCGGTGTCGCTGCTCTTCTTGCGGTTGAACTCGATCTGCACCAGCGCCTTGTCCACGTGGGCGTAGGTCACGTCGCGAGACGTCCCCGCCACGTCGACGGTGGCGCGCTCCTCGTCGGAGGCGAGGATCCGCCCCGTGAAGGAGGAGCCGTCGGTGAGGGTCACCTTGACCAGCCGGTCGACGTTGCGGCGCCAGTGGCGCGGCAGCGTCAGTGGCCGGTCCACCCCGCGGGAGGTCACCTCGAGCGTGTAGGGGTACTCCCCCATCACGTCGGAGGCCTCGAGCACGGAGTCGATGCGACGGGTCGCCTCGGCGACGTCGTCGAGCGTGACCCCGCCGTCCTTGTCGACCGCCACCCGCAGCACGCGACGCTTGCCCGCGGGGGTGATCTCGACGGCCTCGATGTCGAGGGCGAGCTCGCTCAGGGGGTCCTTCAGCTCCGCCTCGATCTTGCCTTGGATCTCGGCCTGATTGGCGCTCATGGTGGCGCGACCTCCCTGTGCTGTTGTGGGTGCTGCTGCTGTCACGATAGCCGCTCCCGGCGGTGGTCTGGACATCCGGCGATAGGGTCGCCGCGTGCCCCACCGCCCCGCAGCCACCCGCCGTACGGCGATCGGCGCGACGCTGGGTGCGCTGCTGGTCGCGACGGGCTGTGACCTGGACGACCTCGACCCCCGTGGTGACCCGGCTCCGGCCGGCTCCCCCACCGCGCCGCCGGTGGATGCGGACACGGCGCTGGTCGCCGATGTCGTCGCCGACCTGGACGCCACGATCGTCGCCCTGCCGCACCCCCGCAGCCTCGGAGACCTCCCCGACGTCCTCATCGCCCTCCACCTCGCACATCGCGCCGCGCTGACCGATGACCCCGCCCCGACGCCGGGCACGGGTGGCCGGCGGCTCGCCTACGCCCCGGCCCTGAGGCAGGTGCGCACCCTCGAGCGGGCCCACCAGGGACGCCTCGACGAGGCCTGCCTGGCCGCCGGCAGCGGGGCGCTGGCCTCGCTGCTGGCCTCGATGTCCGCCGCCGTGGCGCAGCGGCTCGCGAGCGTGTCCACGGCGGTCCCGCGGTGAGCGAGCTCTCGGCCCTGCAGACGGCGCTGGCCGCGGAGCACGCCGCCGTCTACGTGCTGGGCGTCCTCGGCGGGCAGACGTCGCAGTCGGCCAGTCCGCGGCTCTTCGCGGCGGTCACCGACGCCTACGTGGTCCACCGGGGACTCCGCGACCAGCTGGTGCGCACGATCGAGGACCTCGGCGGTGACCCGGTCGGGGCCGAGGTCTCCTACGCCGTGCCGGGCGATCTGGGCACGCCCGAGGGAGTCGCGCGGCGTGCCCTGCGCCTCGAGCGCGACTGCGCGGCGACCTACGCCTATCTGGTGGCCAGCACCAGCGACGAGCTGCGGGCCTGGGCTCTGAGGGCCCTGCAGGCCACCGCGGTGCGGGAGCTCGCCTTCGGGGGCTCACCGGAGGACTTCCCCGGGCGCACCGACGGCTGAGGTGGGTCCCGGACATGCCAGCGGTCCGCGTACTCGGCTCCCGGGGAACGCCCGAGATGCTCCCCGGGAAGTGGGGTACGCGGACCGCTGAGGCCTGGGACGAGGCCTTTTGTGGGGGGACGGAAGGGACAACTTCGAGGTGGGGTAGGTAGACGTCCCTTCCTTGCACGATGATGCAGCAGGGAGCGCGCACGCGGTATGACCTGCGAACATCACAAATCTGCATTGCAGAAACTTGCAATCGGCCAGGTCAGGCGCGGTAGGCGGTCAGCGCCAGCCGGCGACGATCGAGGCGACGTCGGCCAGGTCGTGGGCGACGGCGTCGGGCACGCCCTCGATGTGGCCCGCCTGCTCGGCCGGGATCGCGCTGTGCGGGACGTGGATCGTACGCAGTCCGGCCTGCTGGGCGCCCCAGATGTCGTCGAAGAGCCGGTCGCCGACGTAGACGCAGCGCGCCGGGTCGGTGAGGCCGACCGCCTCGATCGCCGCGCCGAACGCGCGCGGCGACGGCTTGGTCCACGGGATCTCGCTGGTATAGACGTCACCGTCGATCAGGTGGCGCACCCCGTCGCGCTCGAAGATCCGCTCGTGCCAGGCACGCGGCCAGATCGTGTTGGACAGCACCCCGATGCGCAGGCCGTCGGCGCGCAGCGACGTCCACAGCGGGCCGACGGCCGGGTCCGTGAGGGTGTGCGGCTCCCAGAACTCGTAGTAGTGGCGGAGCAGCTCGGGGTCGTGGTCCAGCCCGGCCTCGGCGAAGAGGTCGGCCACCGTCGCGCTCTGCTGGTGGTCGCGCGAGCGCCCCCAGATCACGCTGCCGGCCTCGTGGAGGCTGGCCCGCGACGCCTCCACGTCGTCGTGGCCGACGACCGCCTGGGCCAGCGCGAGCGACTCGGCGTGGAAGTCGATGTCGTGCCAGCGGGTGAGCGTGCCGCCCCAGTCGAAGATCACGGCGTCGACTCCGGGGCTCTCGGGCATGGCGGCACCCTAGCCAGCGGCGCCGACGCCGTAGGTTCGGGGGGTGGCCGGGATCGGGGAGCTCGCGGAGGGCCCGCTCCACGCGGCGGTGAAGCACTGGCTGGGCCGCCCGGGCGACGCGTTCGAGGTGCCGGTCGGGCGCTGGGTGGTCGACCTGGTGCGCGCCGACGGCGAGCTGGTCGAGATCCAGACCGGCGGGTTCGGCCCGCTCGGCCCCAAGCTCGATGGGCTGCTCGACGGTCACCGGATGCGGATCGTGCACCCCGTCCCCGCCGTACGCCGCATCGTGCGGGTCGACGCCGACGGCGTGATCCTCTCCGAGCGCCGCTCTCCGAAGCGGGCGGGCGTGCTCGAGGTCTTCGACAAGCTGGTCGCCTTCCCCTCCCTGATCGGCCACCCGCACCTGGTCGTCGAGGTGCTGCTGTGCCGCGAGGACCACGTCCGGGCCCCGGCGCCCACACGCAGCCGCTCCGGCCGGCGCACCCGCGACCCCGGCGTACGCCACCTCGCCGAGGTGGTTGGCAGCCACGAGCTGCGCGAGTCGCGCGACGCCCTCGCGCTGCTCGGCGCCGAGCTGCCCGACGAGCCGTTCTCGACCGCCGAGCTGGGTGCCCTGATCGGGGCCCCGACCGTGCTCGCGCAGCGCGTCGCCTACTGCCTGCGCCTCATGGAGCTGATCGAGCCCGCCGGCCGCAGGGGTCCGACCCCCTTGCACCGGCGGTCCCACTAGCCTCAGGACCGGTGCGAAACTCACGCCTCCGGTGTGAAGTTTCGTGCGGGGTGCGTGAGTTTCACCGGGTACCCGGTGAAACTCACCCGCATCAGGCGCGGACCAGGGCCACCAGGTGGTCGACCACGCGGTCGGCGGGGACCTCGACCCGCTCGCCGGTACGTCGGTCGCGGACCTCGACCGCGCCGGTCTCGGCCAGGGTCTTGCCGACGACCACGATCGTGGGCACCCCGATGAGCTCGGCGTCCTTGAACTTCACGCCGGGGCTGATCTTTCCGGCGCGGTCGTCGTAGAGGACCTGGACGCCGCAGGCGTCGAGCTCGTGGGCGATCCGCTCGGCGGCCGCGAACACGTCGGCGTCCTTGCCGGCCGCGACGATGTGGACGTCGGCGGGGGCGACGTTGCGCGGCCAGCACAGACCGGACTCGTCGAGGGTGCCCTCCGCGATCGCGGCGACGGCCCGCGAGGGGCCGATACCGTAGGAGCCCATGGTGACCGTGACCAGCTTGCCGTTCTCGTCGAGGACCTTGAGGTCCAGCGCGTCGGCGTACTTGCGGCCCAGCTGGAAGATGTGGCCCATCTCGATGCCACGCGCGGACTCGAGGGTGCCCTCGTCGCAGTTGGGGCAGGCGTCGCCGTCGCGCACGTCGGCGGCCTCGATGGTGCCGTCGGGGGTGAAGTCGCGCCCGGCCACGAGGTCGAGCACGTGGCTGCCGTCGACGTCGGCGCCGGTGACCCAGCGGGTGCCCTCGACGACCCGGGGGTCGACGAGGTAGCGGATCTCGGAGGCGCTCTTCTCGCCGAGGACCCCGGGGCCGATGTAGCCCTTGACCAGCGCGGGGTGCTTGCGCATCTCGGCCTCGTCCATCGGCTCGACCTCGATCGGCTCCAGCTGACCCTCGAGGCGCTTGCGGTCGACCTCCCGGTCGCCGGGCAGGCCGATGGCCAGCGGCTCGCGGGTGCCGTCGGGGTGTTTGAGCACCACCAGCACGTTCTTGAGGGTGTCGGCGGCCTCCCAGGGACGGTCGGCGCGCGGGAAGGTGGCGTTGAGGTGGTCGACCAGGGTCTCGATCGTCGGCGTTGCGGGCGTCTGCTCGGCGTGCGCCGCGGGGGCCTCGTCATAGGGCACGGGCGCGGGGGGACGGACCGTGACGGCCTCGACGTTGGCGGCGTAGTCGCACGACGAGCAGCGCACGTAGGTGTCCTCGCCCACCGCGGCCCGGGCCAGGAACTCCTCCGACTTGGAGCCGCCCATGGCGCCGGCGGTGGCCTTGACGATGACGTACTCGAAGCCGAGGCGGTCGAAGATCCGGATGTAGGCGTCACGGTGGCGCTGGTAGCTGGCCTCCAGCCCGGCGTCGTCGACGTCGAAGGAGTAGGAGTCCTTCATGATGAACTCGCGCCCGCGCAGCAGACCCGCGCGGGGGCGAGCCTCGTCGCGGTACTTCGTCTGGATCTGGTAGATCGAGAGCGGCAGGTCCTTGTAGGAGCTGTAGAGGTCCTTGACCACGAGGGTGAACATCTCCTCGTGCGTGGGCCCGAGCAGATAGTCGTTGCCCTTGCGGTCCTGGAGCCGGAAGATGCCGTCGCCGTAGTCGGTCCAGCGGCCGGTGGCCTCGTAGGGCTCCTTGGGCAGCAGGGCGGGGAACGACAGCTCCTGCGCGCCGATCCCGTCCATCTCCTCGCGGATGATCGTCTCGATCCTGCGCAGCACCCGCAGTCCGAGCGGGAGCCAGGTGTAGATGCCCGGTGCGGCGCGGCGGATGTAGCCCGCGCGCACCAGCAACCGGTGGCTCGGGACCTCGGCGTCCACGGGGTCCTCACGCAGGGTCCGCAGGAACAGGCTCGACATCCGCATCATCATGCGGTCAGGCTACTTCCGCCGGTGTGGGCTCCGCGCACCAGTTCCGTGAGGACGGCGCCGCTTTAGAACATCACGGTGGAGAACCGCGCCGTCTCCCGGAAGCCGACGGCCTCGTAGGCGCGGCGCGCAGGCGCGTTCCACTCGTTGACGTAGAGCGACACGACGGGCGCGATCTCATGCTGGACGAAGTCGACGACCGCCGCCATTCCGGCGGTGGCCAGGCCCTCGCCCCGGCGGTCCGGAGGCACCCAGACGCCCTGGACCTGCGCGGCGTCCTCGGTGGCGCAGGCGACCTCCGCCTTGAACACCACGCGTCCCTCGTCGAAGCGGGCGAAGGACCAGCCCCGGCCGGTGAGCTGGCTGACCCGGGCGCGGTAGAGGTCGGCGCCGCCGCCGGCCTCCGGGGACACCCCGACCTCCTCGGTGTACATGGCCACGCAGGCGGGGTAGAGCGCCGGCAGGTCCTGCCGCGTCGTACGGCGCACGCGGTGGTCCGCCTCGACCAGCGGCGGGGTGTCGATGACCAGGTGCGGCTGCTCCCACCGGCACTCGCGGGGGCTGCCCCACGAGTCGGCCACGCTGTCCCAGAACACCCGGACGGCGTCGTGTGGTCCCACGATCGTGGAGACGCTCCGGCTGCGGGTGAGCGCTCGCTCGGCGAACGCCCGCGCGTCGTCGGCCGTGGCCTGGATCGGCACCAGGTTGGCCCCGACGTGGCACGCGGCGACCAGCTCGCCGTTGGCGAAGCGGCCCCATACCTCTCCCCCGAGCCACCGGGGCTCGAGGCTGGTCGTGCGGGCGCGGTAGATCGCGAACACGTTGACCACCGGGTCCCGCCCGGCCAGCGCGAGGAACGCCTCGAGGTCGGCGGAGCCGAGGGGGCGTACGCCGTGGCGGGTGGTCGTCGGCACGAGGAGACTCTAGGCCGAAGTCCGCCCGGGGGGCGACCGGCGTGCCTAGGAGACGGTGACCTGGGCCCCGGCGCCGTCGACGGCCTCCATGCCCTCGGCGATGCGCATGGCCTCCTCGATCAGCGTCTCCACGATCTGCGACTCGGGGACGGTCTTGATGACCTCGCCCTTGACGAAGATCTGGCCCTTGCCGTTGCCCGAGGCGACGCCGAGGTCGGCCTCGCGCGCCTCACCGGGGCCGTTCACGACGCAGCCCATGACGGCGACGCGCAGCGGGACCTCCATGCCCTCGAGGCCGGCGGTCACCTGCTCGGCCAGGCTGTAGACGTCGACCTGCGCGCGCCCGCAGCTCGGGCAGCTGACGATCTCGAGCTTGCGGGGGCGCAGGTTGAGCGACTGCAAGATCTGGATGCCGACCTTGACCTCCTCGACCGGCGGGGCCGAGAGGGAGACGCGGATGGTGTCGCCGATGCCCTGGCTCAGCAGCGCGCCGAAGGCGGTCGCGGACTTGATCGTGCCCTGGAACGCCGGCCCGGCCTCGGTGACGCCGAGGTGCAGCGGCCAGTCCCCCTCGGCGGCCAGCAGCTCGTAGGCGCGCACCATCACCACGGGGTCGTTGTGCTTGACCGAGATCTTGAAGTCCCGGAAGCCGTGCTCCTCGAACAGGCCGGCCTCCCACTTCGCCGACTCCACGAGCGCCTCAGGCGTGGCCTTGCCGTACTTCTGCAGCAGGCGCGGGTCCAGCGACCCGGCGTTGACGCCGATGCGGATCGAGGTACCGCGGTCCTGGGCGGCGCGCGCGATCTCCTTGACCTGGTCGTCGAACTTGCGGATGTTGCCCGGGTTGACGCGCACGGCGGCACAGCCGGCGTCGATCGCGGCGAAGACGTACTTGGGCTGGAAGTGGATGTCGGCGATCACCGGGATCTGCGAGTGCGTGGCGATCTCCGCGAGCGCGTCGGCGTCGTCCTGGCTCGGACAGGCGATGCGCACGATGTCGCACCCGGTCGCGGTCAGCTCGGCGATCTGCTGCAGGGTCGCGTTGACGTCGGAGGTGAGCGTGGTCGTCATCGACTGCACCGAGACCGGGTGGTCGCTCCCGACCCCCACCGCGCCCACCTGGATCTGGCGGGTCTTGCGGCGTGGGGCGAGCACGGGAGGCGGCGCCTCCGGCATGCCGAGGCTGATGGCGGTCATGGGCCCAGGTTACTGGCCGGTGTCCGCGCGCTCCGCATTCGCCCGGGCCCGGTCCCGGGGTGGTCCAGGAGCGGCTAGCCCTCGAGGTGCAGCGGCACGACCAGGTCGCCGACGATGAGCACGGCGCCCATGACCAGCATCGCGGAGGCGACGACGTAGGCGACCGGGAGCAGCTTGGCCGCGTCGACGTAGCCGGGGTCGGGGCGGCCGCGCAGGCGCGCGAGGCGGCGGCGTACGGCCTCCCACAGCGCGCTCGCGATGTGGCCGCCGTCGAGGGGCAGCAACGGCAGGAAGTTGAACATCCCGATGAAGAAGTTGAACCCCGCGATCAGCATCAGCAGGAAGACGGTCTTGTCGGCGACCGGGAACTCATCGTGGGAGACCGTCTCGCCCGCGAGCCGTCCGCCGCCGACGATGCTGACCGGGCCCGCGGGGTCGCGCTCCTCGAGGCCGACGATGGCCTGGGCGACGTCCCACACCTTGGCCGGGAGCGTGGCGAGGGCCTGGACCGTGTCGACGGT
This sequence comes from Nocardioides sp. cx-169, assembly GCF_021083605.1. NCBI lineage: Bacteria > Bacillati > Actinomycetota > Actinomycetes > Propionibacteriales > Nocardioidaceae > Nocardioides > Nocardioides sp. cx-169. The sequence continues at coordinate 21,932 of NZ_JAJNRO010000006.1, read as the reverse complement.
CATGCCGCCCATCTGCTCGAGCGTGTAGGGCACCCCGCCGGTCTGGAGGTGGGTGGCGGGCTGGATGCCAAGGAAGCCGACCTGCTGCTCGGTGGCGTCGGTGGCCGAGGTCGGGCGCGCGGTGACCAGGGTGTTGGTGGTGAGCGTGAGCTCCTCGCCACCGCGTTCGACGACGATCTCGGCCCGGCCGTCGTCGTTGCCCCGGATCAGTCCCTGGAGCTGGCGCCAGTCGGTGATCTCCTCGCCGTTGAAGGAGACGAACCGGTCGCCCTCCCGGAAGCCCGCCTCGTACGCCGGAGCGACCGGGTCCTCGTCGGTGCAGACGCGCCCCGCCTCGGCGGCCGGCACCACGCAGGCCTCGACCCGCGCCACGACCGGGTCGACCTGCGGGTCGCTGGGGTTGCCGTAGGTGGCGAACACCGCGCAGAAGATGAGGAAGGCGATGACGATGTTGACGGTCGGACCGCCCGCCATCACGACGACCTTCTTCCACGACGGGAGCTTGTAGAAGAGCCGCTCGGAGTCCTCGGGCCGCACCAGCTCCCACTCCGCGGCCCGGGCGTCGGAGATCAGCTGGGTGAACATCCCGGTGTTGGACTTGCGCACGCGGGTCACGGTGTTGCCGTCGGCGTCGACGGTGGCCTCGTCGGCCAGCTGCTCGGCGCCGGGGGGCAGCATCCCGACGATCTTGACGTAGCCCCCGAGGGGGATCGCCTTCACGCCGTACTCGGTCTCTCCCACCTGCCGGCTCCACACCGTGGGACCGAAGCCGATGAAGTACTGCGTGACCTTCCCGCCGAACCTCTTCGCCGGGATCATGTGGCCGAGCTCGTGCAGGCCGATCGAGGCGAGGATGGCGACGACGAAGATGACGACGCCGAGCAGGTAGTAGAGAGCGGTCACTCAGGTCTCCCTATCAGGGTGCGGGTCTCGGTGCGGGCCCAGGCGTCAGCGGCGAGGATGCCGTCGATGGTCAGGCCCTCCTCCGAGGGTACGTCGTGGCGCGCAAGGACGGCGGCGACGCTCGCAACGATGTCGGCGAACGCGAGCCGGCCCGCCCGGAACGCCTCGACGCACACCTCGTTCGCCGCGTTGTAGACCGCAGGCGCGGTGCCTCCCCGCTCCCCCGCCTGCCGCGCGAGCGACACCGCCGGGAACGCCTCGTCGTCGAGCGGGAGGAACTCCCAGGTCTCGGGACGGCTCCAGTCGACCGGCGCCGCGGCGTCCGGCACCCGGTCGGGCCAGGCGAGGCCCAGCGAGATCGGGATCAGCATGGTCGGCGGGCTCGCCTGGACCAGCGTCGAGCCGTCGACGAACTCCACCATCGAGTGCACGACGCTCGTCGGGTGCACCACTACCTCGATCCGGTCGAACGGGATCCCGAACAGCAGGTGCGCCTCGATCACCTCCAGGCCCTTGTTGACCAGGGTCGCGGAGTTGATCGTGATGACCGGGCCCATGTCCCACGTCGGGTGCGCCATCGCCTGCTCGGGCGTGACCCCCGCGAGCTCGTCGCGGGTGCGGCCGCGGAAGGGGCCCCCGCTCGCGGTGAGCACCAGGCGGCGTACCTCGTCGGGACGACCGCCCCGCAGGCACTGCGCGAGCGCGCTGTGCTCGGAGTCGACCGGCACGATCTGGTCGGGCTTGGCTCGCTCCAGCACCAGCGGCCCGCCCATGATCAGCGACTCCTTGTTAGCCAGCGCGAGCGTGTTGCCGGCGTCAAGGGCGGCCAGGGTCGGGCGCAGCCCCACCGCCCCGGTGATGCCGTTGAGCACGACGTCGCAGGCCATCGAGGCCGCCTCGACGGAGGCCTCCTCCCCCAGACCGCGGTAGAGGCCGGGGTACGCCGCGGCGAACTCGGCGACCTGCCGCTCGAAGAGCTCGGGCTGCGAGCCGCCCGCCGTGAGCCCGACCACGCGGAAGCGGTCGGGGTTGGCGCGGACCAGGTCCAGGGCCTGGGTGCCGATGGAGCCGGTGCTGCCGAGGATCACGACGTCTCTCACGGCGCTATCCTCCCGCATTAGCCTGGGTCGATGAGCATCGCGCAGGAACGCCGTCTCGTGACTCCCATCCCCGGGCCCGGGTCCCTGCTCCGGCTCGAGCGCAAGCGGCGACACGTCGCCGACGGCGTGGGCACGACGCTGCCGGTCTTCGTCGTCGAGGCGGGGGGCGGCGTGGTCGTCGACGTCGACGGCAACCACCTCATCGACCTCGGCTCCGGCATCGCGGTCACCACGGTGGGCAACGCCGCGCCGCACGTCGTACGCCGGGCGAGCGAGCAGCTGGCGGCGTTCACGCACACCTGCTTCATGATCACGCCGTACGACGGCTACGTCGACGTGTGCGAGCAGCTGGGCGAGCTGACGCCGGGCGGGCACGCCAAGAAGTCGGCACTGTTCAACTCCGGCGCCGAGGCGGTCGAGAACGCGGTCAAGATCGCGCGCGTGGCCACCGGCAGGGACGCGGTCGCGGTGTTCGACCACGCCTACCACGGACGCACCAACCTCACGATGGCGATGACCGCGAAGAACATGCCGTACAAGCACGGCTTCGGGCCGTTCGCCGGCGAGGTCTACCGCGCGCCGATGTCCTACCCGTTCCGCGACGGCCTCTCGGGCGCGGACGCCGCGGCGCGCGCGATCGACCTGCTGGAGAAGCAGGTCGGCGCGGCCAACCTCGCCTGTGTCGTGATCGAGCCGATCCAGGGCGAGGGCGGCTTCGTCGTGCCCGCGCCCGGCTTCCTGCCCGCGATCGCCGCGTGGGCCGCCGCCCACGACGTCGTCTACGTCGCCGACGAGATCCAGTCCGGCTTCTGCCGCACCGGCGACTGGTTCGCCAGCGACCACGAGGGCGTGGTCCCCGACCTGGTGGCCACCGCCAAGGGCATCGCCGGCGGGCTGCCGCTGTCCGCGGTCACCGGCCGCGCCGAGCTCATGGACAGCGTCCACGTGGGCGGCCTCGGCGGCACGTACGGCGGCAACCCGGTCGCCTGCGCGGCGGCCCTGGGTGCCTTCGAGGAGATGCGCGAGCACGACCTCGCCGCCCGTGCCCGCGCGATCGGCGCGACGATGGCGAGCCGGCTCGCGGATCTGCAGGAGACCTACGCCGTCATCGGCGACGTGCGGGGCCGCGGCGCGATGATGGCGATCGAGCTGTGCACGCCCGGCACCACCGAGCCCGACCCAGCCCGCACGGCCGCGGTCGCGGCGTACTGCCACGCCCACGGCGTGGTGGTCCTCACCTGCGGCACCTACGGCAACGTCTTCCGCTTCCTGCCGCCCCTCTCCATCCCCGACGCCCTGCTGGCCGAGGCGTTCGACGTGGTCGCGGAGGCCTTCGCCGCCACCGCGTAGTCAGGTGGTCGTCTCCGGCTCCCCGCGGAAGACGTCGTCCTTGTGCGCGAGGTCGGCCTGGATCCGCGGGTCGTCGGCGTCGGCGAAGTAGTCACCCGGCGACGTGGCGTCGCGGCCGTTGGACACCTTGAGCGCGTTGAACGCGAGGGTGAGGGCGACGGTGACGATCAGGTTGAGTGCGAACGCCGTCATGGCGATGTAGCCCATCTCCCCCAGCCCCGGGATCTCGCCGAGTGAGCCACCGAAGTGCTTGCCGGTGACCGGGTTGATGACCTGGTAGGCCTCGACCGTGCCGTAGACCATGCCCGCGGCCCAGCCCACCAGCAGCGCCGTGCGGTGGAACCACCTCGTGTAGAGGCTGAAGACGATCGCCGGGAAGGTCTGCAGGATCCAGATGCCGCCGAGGAGCTGGAAGTTGATCGCGTTCTGCTTGTCGAGGGTGAGCACGAAGACCAGCGCGAACGCCTTGACCACCAGCGACATCAGCTTGGAGACCTTGGCCTCCTGCTCGGGCGTCGCGTCCTTCCTCAGCCACTCCTTGTAGATGTTGCGGGAGAAGGTGTTGGCCGCCGCGATCGACATGATCGCCGCCGGCACCAGCGCGCCGATGGCGATCGCGGCGAACGCGACGCCGGCGAACCAGCCCGGGAAGAAGTCCTCGAACAGCTGCGGGATCACCAGCTGCGGGTTGACCTCGCCGTCCAGCCCGGTCGGGTCGGTGCCGGCGGCGATGGCGACCCAGCCGAGCAGCGCGAGCAGCCCCAGCACGAACGAGTACGCCGGCAGCAGCGCAGCGTTGCGCCGCACGGTGTTGCGGCTGCCGGACGACAGGCTCGCGGTGATCGAGTGCGGGTACATGAACAGCGCGAGCGCCGACCCGAGGCCGAGCGTCGCGTAGGCCCACATCGCCCCGGACCCGGGGATGAAGGAGCCCTGCGGCGCCTTGGTCACCTCGTTGGTCGCGGTCATCTTCTCCTCGGCCGCGCCGAAGATGTTGTCCCAGCCGCCCACCTGCGAGGGCAGGTAGACGATCGCGACGACGATGACGACATAGATCAGGATGTCCTTGACGAACGCGATCACCGCGGGCGCGCGCAGGCCCGAGGAGTAGGTGTAGGCGGCCAGGACCGCGAACGCCACCAGCAGCGGCGCGTCCTTGGCGATGACGTTGTCCGAGCCTCCGACACCGGCCACCTCGAGCACCGCCTGGATGCCGACGAGCTGCAGCGCGATGTAGGGCATCGTCGCGAGGAAGCCGGTGACCGCGACGGCCAGCGAGAGCGAGCGGTCGTCGTACCGCCCGCGGACGAAGTCGGCCGTGGTGACGTAGCCGTGGCGGTGGCTCACCGACCACAGCCGCGCCATGAAGACGAAGATGATCGGGTAGAGCACGATCGTGTAGGGCACCGCGAAGAAGCCGGCGACGGCGCCGGTCGCGAACATCGCGGCGGGCACGGCGACGAACGTGTACGCCGTGTAGAGGTCGCCGCCGAGGAGGAACCAGGTGATCCAGGTGCCGAACTTGCGCCCGCCCAGGCCCCACTCGTCGAGCGAGTCGAGGCTCTCGGCGCGCTGGAAGCGCGAGGCCATGAAGCCCAGCACGGTCACCACCAGGAACAGCGCGATCAGCACGACCAGCGCGACGGTGTTGACCCCGCCGCCGGTCACCATCGCGGTCGGGGTGCTCACCGGTCCTCACCCCCTCGCGGGGCCCGTGCGGACAGGGTGAGCCGGTAGGCGCCCCAGGTCATGGCGGAGCAGAGGAAGACCCACAGGAACTGATACCAGAAGAAGAACGGGAAGCCGAACAGCTTCGGGTCCTCGCGGGCGTAGGAGGAGACCCACATGAGGGCGATGACGGGGATGGCGAGCAGCACCGCGGCCGCTGCCATCTTGCGCTTGTCGGTGACCGGGACGTCGGGCGTGCCGGCAGGAGGTGTGTCGTTCCCGAGGCTCATGCGCGGGGAGATTACCTGTGATCCGCCTCACCTCTTGACGCGTGTCAACGACTCCGCTTCGATCGCAGGATGGCCTTCGACGCGATCATCCGGGGCGGCACCTGGTTCGACGGGACCGGCGCCCCGCCCGCGCTGCGCGACCTCGGGATCACCGACGGTCACGTGGTCGCCGTCTCGGCCGAGCCGCTGGACGAGACCGGCTGCCGAGAGGTCGTCGACGCCGCCGGCAGATGGGTGCTGCCGGGGCTGGTCGACATCCACACCCACTACGACATCGAGGTGCTCAAGGACCCGCACCTGCCGGAGTCGCTGCGCCACGGCGTGACCACGATCCTGCTCGGCTCCTGCTCGCTCTCGACCGTCCACGTCGGCAGCGTCGACGCGGGCGACCTGTTCGGCCGGGTGGAGGCGATTCCCCGCCAGCACGTGATCGGCTCGGTCGAGGACGCCAAGACCTGGTCCTCGGCGCACGAGTACGTCGAGGCGCTGGAGTCACTGCCGCTCGGCCCCAACCTGGCGGCGTTCATCGGCCACTCCGACATGCGCACCGCGACGATGGGCCTGGACCGGGCCACCCGCAAGAAGGTCCGCCCGTCGCGCCCTGAGCAGGCCCGGATGGAGTCGATGCTCACCGAGGCCCTCGACGCGGGCTTCGTCGGGATGTCGGCGCAGCAGCTGCTCTTCGACAAGCTCGACGGCGATACGTGCCGCTCGCGCACACTGCCGTCGACGTACGCGACGTGGCGCGAGATGCGCGGCCTGCGCCGGATCCTGCGCTCGCGCGAGCGGGCCCTCCAGGCGGGGCCGGACGCCAGCCACCCGCACACGATCCTCACGCAGGCGCTGGGCTCGATCGGGCTGGGGCGGCACAAGCCCCTCAAGACCAGCCTGCTCTCGGCGGCCGACATCAAGGCGATCCCGTTCATCATCCACCTCATGCGGCTGCTGGCCGCGGGCGTCAACCGGCTCGGCGCGGACTTCAGGTGGCAGCACCTGCCGGTGCCCTTCGAGGTCTACGCCGACGGCATCGACCTGGTGATCTTCGAGGAGTTCGGCTCCGGCGCCGCCGCCCTGCACCTGAAGGAGAAGCTGGCGCGCGACGAGCTGATGCGCGACGAGGACTACCGGCGGCGCTTCCGCAAGGACTACGACTCCAAGTACGGCCCGCGCGTGTGGCACCGCGACTTCTTCGACGCCGAGATCGTCGAGTGCCCGGATGCCTCCGTCGTCGGCAAGTCCTTCGGCAAGGTCGGCCTCGAGCGCGGCGGCCTGCACCCAGTCGACGCCTACCTCGACCTGGTGCTCGAGCACGGCACCGCGCTGCGCTGGCGCACCACGATCTCCAACCACCGCCCGGAGATCCTGAGGAAGATGGCGCAGAGCCCGGGGGTCCAGATGGGCTTCTCCGACGCCGGCGCCCACCTGCGCAACATGGCCTTCTACAACTTCGGCCTCCGGCTGCTCCGACACGTGCGCGACGCCGAGGTCGCCGGCCGCCCGTTCCTCCGCATGGAGCAGGCCGTGCACCGCCTGACCGGCGAGCTGGCCGACTGGTACGGCATCGACGCGGGTCACCTGCGCGTCGGCGACCGCGCCGACCTCTTCCTGCTCGACCCGTCCCGGCTCGACGACACGCTGGACGAGTACGCCGAGGCGCCCGTCGCGCAGTACGACGGCCTCTCGCGCATGGTCAACCGCAACGACGCCACCGTCGCGCTGGTCATGGTCGGCGGACGCGTCGTGTGGCGCGACGGCGAGGCGACCGACGTACTGGGGAGGGAACGCACGGGTCGCTTCCTGCGGGCCGGCGGGAAGGTCCCCGCCCGCCCGACCGTCCCGGAGGTCACGCCGGCACGCTGACCCTTGACAATAAAAGTTGTCAATGCGACGGTGGCGTCATGCAGGACGTCGAGATCATCGAGAGCGCGCCAGCCGCTGCGGCGGCGCTGGACCCGATCCGAGCCCGGCTGCTCGGCGAGCTGGCCGTGCCGACATCCGCCGCCGGGCTCGCCGCCCGAGTCGGCATCACCCGCCAGAAGGTCAACTACCACCTCAAGGCGCTCGAGCAGCACGGTCTGGTCGAGCTGGCCGAGGAGCGCCGGCACGGCGGCATCACCGAGCGGGTGCTGCAGGCGACTGCGGCGTCGTACGTCGTGTCGCCGGCGGCCCTCAGCGCGTCGGCGGCCGACCCGGACGCCAACGCCGACCACCTGTCGGCCAGCTACCTGGTCGCCTTGGCCGGGCGGCTGGTGCGCGAGGTCGGCGCCCTGGCCCGGCGGGCCGGCGTGTCCGGCAGACGGCTGTCGACACTGAGCATCGACACCGAGATCGGCTTCCGGTCGGCCGCCGACCGGGCCGCCTTCGCCGCGGACCTGACCGCCGCGGTGCTCGATCTGGCCGCTCGCTACCACCACGACGACGGGCGACCGCACCGGCTGCTGGTCGCCGCCCACCCACTCCCCGAGGAGAGCCGATGAGCACGACCCCGAACGTCCCGTACCGCCTGGAGTTCAGCGTCGAGGTGCCGGGCACCCCGGAGCAGGTCTGGCAGGCCATCGCCACCGCCCGCGGCATGAGTGCGTGGTTCCTGCCGACCGAGCTCGAGGAGCGCGAGGGCGGCTCCCTGCACTTCAGCATGGGCCCCGAGATGGGCTCGGACGGCCGGGTCACCGGCTGGGACCCGCCACGCCGCCTCGCCTACGAGGAGGACTGGGCCGCCCTGATGGGCAAGGGCGCGGACGAGCTCAGCCCGCTGACGTCGGAGTTCCTGGTCGAGGCACGCTCCGGCGGCACCTGCGTCGTCCACGTCACCAGCAGCGGCTTCGGGACCGGCGCCGACTGGGAAGCGGAGTTCTGGGAGGACATGGGCGTCAACTGGATGCCGTTCTTCGACAACCTGCGGCTCTACCTCTCGCACTTCCCCGGACAGCAGGCCACGCAGCTCGAGGCCACCGCGTCTCGTCCCGGCGACGTCGCGACGCTCTGGAAGAGCATGCGCGACGCGCTCGGGGCGGTGGACGAGGGCGCCACGGTCCAGGTGCGCGACACGTCCGGCACCGTGGAGCGGCTCGGCGAGCGGCAGGCCCTGGTGCGGCTCACGGCGCCGGTGCCCGGGATGCTCAGCGCCTTCGTGTTCGACGAGGACGCCGGCAAGGCGACGCTGGGCGTGCGGGCGTACCTGTTCTCCGCCGATGCGGCCGACTACGTACGTCGTGAGGGGCCGGTCTGGCGGGCCTGGCTCGAGGAGCTCTGACGCGCGGCAGCGACCACCCGACGGACGACGGCGCCTCATCCAGCGCGCTGATGGGGGACGCACGCGTGCGCGAGCGCCCACTCCAGCGCCTGGTCGGCGACCGCCTCCCACCCGGGCTCGGCGCAGGTCCAGTGCGACCGGCCGTCGAGCAGCCGGTACTCGGTGATCGCGCTCGACTTGCGGTACTTGCGGGCGTTCGACTCGTTCACCGACGGCGGCATGATGTGGTCCTCTCCCCCGGCGAGGAACAGCAGCGGCGCGCGGTCGTCGTTCGCGTAGTCGACCCACGTCTCCTGATGGCCGGGCTTGAAGTTGGCGATGAGGCCGTAGTCCCAGACCCACCGGCCGGGCGCCGCGATCGCGTACCGGTCGTAGGCGGCCTGGGAAGCGGCCTCGTCGAGCGTGTTCGTGAAGGCGTAGTGGAACTGCTCTGGGGTGAAGCCGACCGCCTGGTGCCGCTTCGCCGGGTTGTTCAGCGCCGGGAACAGCGACCTGACCTGGGACACCGGGTTACGCCGCACGCCCTCGGTGGGCGCGGAGTCGATGGCGACGCCGGCCGCCCCCAGGCCGCGGGCGAGCAGCATCTGGGTCAGGGCCCCGCCGAAGGAGTGACCCATGATGATCGGTGGCCTCTCCACGGACCGGACCACGGCAGAGAGGTGCTCGATGGTGTCGGTGATCGAGCAGTCGGCGATGACGCTGGGGTCCGCGCGCAGCGCCTCGACCTCGATCTCGAAGCCCGGGTACGCCGGGGTGAGGACCCGGAAGCCGCGTGCCTCGTAGTGGGGCACCCAGTGCTCCCAGCTGCGCGGGGTGACCCAGAGCCCGTGGACGAGCACGATGGTGTCGGGACCGTCGGAGGGCGTGGCGGGGGTGGTCTCGTCGGTGCTCATTGGTCCTCCAGAGGGTGGGGTCCGTGGGAGATGAATTCGAGCAGGTCGGCGGTGAGCTGCTCCTTGTGCGTGTCGGTGATGCCGTGCGGTGCGCCGGGGTAGACGCGCAGCTCGGCGCCGGGGATCCTCGCGGCGGACTTCTCTCCGCCCACCTCGAACGGCACGACCTGGTCGTCGTCGCCGTGGATCACGAGGGTGGGGACGTCGATGGCGTCCAGGTCTGCGCGGAAGTCGGTGGCGGAGAACGCGGCGATGCACTCGTAGGCGTTGCGGTGCCCGGCCTGCATCCCCTGGAGCCAGAAGGCGTCGCGCATGCCCCGCGAGGGGTGCTGCCCCTCGCGGTTGCCTCCGAAGAAGGGGCCGTCGGCGAGGTCGCGGTAGGTCTGGGAGCGATCGGCGAGCGACCCGGAGCGGCGCCGTCGTCACCCTCGCGGCAGCGATCCCGCCACTCGCGGGGGGTCAGGCCGTAGGCCTCGCGGAAGCGGTGGCTGAAGTGCGAGCTGTTCGCAAAGCCCCACCTGGCGGCGACCGCCGCGATGGTGCGCTGGTGGCTGCCGGGCCTGCCCAGCTCCTCGCGGGCCGCCTCGAGGCGCCGGGCGATGACCCACGGCTCCGGGCGCAGGTCCTCGGCGGCGCAGGACTTGTAGAGCTGGCGCGTCGACACGTGGTGTGCGGCAGCGATGGTCGCCGGCGTGAGGTTGCGCTCGGACAGGTGGTCCAGGATGTACGCGCGGACCCGCGCCACCAGGGTCTGCGCAAGCGCGTCCTGCACATGCCCCGGGCTGCCCGACGCGGAGGCGACCAGCGCCCGCGCCAGCTGCACCGTGGCACCCCCGACCGCCTCCATCGACGGCGACCCGCCCAGCCCGTCGGCGACACGGGCCAGCGAGCGGACGTGAGACCGCACGAGGCTCGAGAGCGGGCTCGCCGGGAGCCTGGGCCGCGCCTGAGCGACCATCGCCAGGGGCATGTCGAGGTCCTCGGCTCGGATGAGCAGGTTCGACGTCCTCGTGTCACCGATGCTGACGTGCTGGAAGGAGCCGGTCAGCACCATCGCGTAGACGCCTCCGGCCACGAGCGGCGTGCCCGCTCCGTCCTGAACCTGCGTGCCGGTGTCCCGGTGCTGGAGCCCGATCACGATCAGCGGCTCCTCATCACGCGCGGGCCGTCGTCGTACCCGCACCTGGGTGTGACCGGAGCACGCCGCTCGGACCAGGGTGGCCGTGCCGAGCTGCCACTGCTCCATGCGCAGGTACGGGCTCGCCGCACCGTGGTGACTGAGGGTGGTGGCTCCGGTCGCGTCGACGAGCGCCGCGGTCATCGCCTCCGTCTGGTCCCGTCGTGGGAGCACCTCGGTGTCGATCACGAGCACGGCCGCCGCTCCTTCCTCCGCAAGGCCACGCTCACACGAGCGCGCACCGCACCGAAACGGTCCTGCGTGCCTGACGGTCGGCCTCGAGCGCCGGGTCTCGGCGACCGGAGCGAGGAGACGACCGTTGCCGGTGGGCGGCGGGGCGGCCTACATTGGACGGCGAAGCGCCGCCTACCCCCGTGGAAGGCAGGGACGCATGGCCGTCCTCCTCGACACCGCAGCCCTCGCTCGCCGGGATCGTTACGAGGCCTTCCGTGCCGCGATGGCCGAGGCATCGGGCGCGACGTGCGTCGAGCTGGAGACCGGCACGCATGGCGTGGTCGGCCGCATGGAGCTTGCCGAGCTCGGCGAGGCGCGCGTCTTCACGGCTCGCAGCACCGGCATCACCATGCACCGCGCCGAGCGCACGGCCCGGGCCGCCTCGCCCGAGGCTGTCGCCATCGCCGTGCACGGAGACGGTGTCGGCCGGCTCCAGTTGGGCGAGCGTCGACGACTGGTCCACACCGGCGACCTGATGGTGGTCGACGTGACCCGGCCCTTCGACTTCGCCTGGTCGGGCTGGGGCTCCTCGGTCTCCCTGCAGGTGCCGATCGCCCGGCTCGGGCTTCCGCTCGAGGTCGTCCAGCGGGCCTCATCCAGGCTGCCCAGCAGCCCCCTCCACGGCATCGTCAGCCGCTACCTCGTCGAGCTCACCCGAGACGCCGAGCGCCTCAGTGCCTCCACCGCCGCGCCGCAGCTGGGCGAGGCGAGCACCCAGCTCGTGCGCGCACTGCTGAGCGGCGCCGCCGACGACGGCAGCCGCGACCCCGAGGTCCTCGACCAGACGCTGGCCACCCAGATCCGCGCCTATGTCCACCAGCACCTGCGCGACCCGGGCCTCGACGCCGACCAGGTCGCCGGGGCGTTGGCGGTGTCCCGGCGCCAGCTCTTCCGGGCCTGCGCCGGCGCAGGGTTCAGCCTCGAGCAGCACGTCATCGCCCAGCGGCTCGCCGGGGCGAGGTCAGAGCTGGCCAGCGCCCCCGTGCACCGCCCCATCTCGCAGGTGGCTCGGTCGTGGGGCTTCAAGGACACCACCCACTTCATCCGCCGGTTCCGTGCGGCCTACGGCGTGCTGCCTCGCGACTGGCGCGCGCAGGCGCTCGCCGAGGCGAGGTGAGCCGGGCGCTCCGGCTGCGCAGCTACCTGGTCGCAGCCTGCTGAGCGACCTGCGCCCGCAGCCCGGCGACGAGCGTCTCCAGGCTGAACGCCCAGGCGGTGGTGGGATCGTGCTCCTCGAGGGCGTGGAACTGCGGGAAGGTCTCGGCCGGGAGCTCCTCCATGGCGGTCTCCAGGAGCTCGCCGCGGGCCAGCAGGCTGCGCTCGGCGCCGACCATGAGCGCGATGTAGGCGACCGACTTCACGGCGTTGTAGGCGTCCTCGGTCGACAGGCCGGCCTCGCTGAAGGCGGCCATCGCGACCTCGAAGGAGGCGGCGGCGCGGGGACCCTGGACGGGGCGGCGGGAGAACGCAGTGAAGGCGCCGGGGTGCTGGGTGGCCAGGGTGCTCATCGCGGCGAAGAAGCTGCGCGCCCACTCCTCCCACTCGACGGGCGTCACGGGCAGGTGGGCCTCGTCGAGGAGGGTGTCGACGATGCCGTCGGTGATGGCGTCTCGCGTGGCGACGTGGTTGTAGAGCGAGGTGACGTGGACGCCCAGCTCCCCCGCGATCTTGCGCAGGGTCACCGCGTCGAGCCCGTCGCGGTCGGCCATGGCCACCGCGCAGGCCAGGATCCGCTCTCGCGTCAGTGCCGCCACCGGGGGAGCATATCGCCATTGACAGAGACACCTACAGTGTAGGTATGGTGAAACCTACACTGTAGGTAACCCCACCGAGGAGTCCCCATGTCCGCCACGTTCACCTCCCAGGAGCTCGAGCAGAAGCTCGGCGAGCTCATCCGCAAGCACGACGTCCCGGGCGCCCAGCTCGCCGTCCTCGACGGCGACGCCGTCACCGAGGTCGCCGCCGGCGTCCTCAGCCTGAGGACGGGGGCACCCACCACCACCGACGCCCTCTTCCTGCCCGGCTCGATCGGCAAGCTCTACACCGCGACGCTGGTGATGATGCTCGTCGACGAGGGCAAGCTCGACCTGGACACCCCGATCCGGACCTACCTGCCGGACTTCGAGGTCGCCGACCACCACGCCCGCGACACGGTCACCGCGCGCGACCTGCTGACCCACACCAGCGGCTTCGACGGGGACCACTTCACCGACACCGGCCGCGGCGACGACGCGCTGGCGAAGTACGTCGCCGGCTGCGCCGACCTGCCGCAGATCGCTCCCCCGGGGCTGATCTGGAGCTACAGCAACAGCGGCTACTCGATCCTCGGCCGCGTCGTCGAGGTCCTCATGGGCACACCGTTCGAGGAGGCGCTTCGCGAACGGATCTTCACTCCCCTGGGTCTGCAGCACACCGTCTCCTTCGCCGACGAGGCGATCGTGCACCCCGTCTCGGTGGGGCACGTCCCCGACCCGGAGGACCCGGCCACGCTGGTGGTCAGCCCGACGTGGGGCCTGTGGCGGGCGTTCGCCCCGATGGGCAGCGCGCTCGTGGCGTCGGCCGGCGACGTACTCAAGTTCACGCAGCTGCACCTGGACGGCGGCGTCGCCCCCGACGGCACCCGGCTCCTGGACGCCGGCCTGGCCGCCAGCATGCTCGAGCAGCAGGTCGCGCTGGTCGACGACACCGTGCTCGGGCAGGGCTGGGGACTCGGCTGGATCCTCGACCACTGGGGCGAGGTCTCCGTGGTCGGCCACGACGGCAACTCGATCGGGCAGAACGCCTTCATGCGCGTGAACCCCGAGGAGCGGTTCGGCTTCTGCCTGCAGACCAACGTGGAGAGCGCACTGAACCTCTACCGCGAGCTGGCCGACTGGCTCTACGGCCGGCGCCTCGGCGTCGGCCCGCGACCCGACCCGGCCGCGCTCGAGGACGTCGCGGTGACCGACCCCGACCGCTACACCGGCAGCTACCGGCGCGAGGGCCTGACCTTTGAGATCCGCGCGAGTGAGGAAGGACACCTGCTCGCCACGGTGACGCCGTCGCACGGGGTCGCGCAGGACCAGGGCTGGCCGCCGATGGTCGACCTGCCCCTCGTGCCGGTCGTGCGCGACGACTCGTTCCTGCTCAAGCTGCCGATCGCCGACGCCGACCTGCTCGCGGCGTTCTTCAACCCCGACGAGGTCGGTGGCCCTCCGACGTACATGCATTTCGGGGGCCGCGCGCACCGGCGGGTCTGACCTGTCGGGGTAGCCGCCCGGAGGAGCCGCGAGGGCCTCCGGGTCGGCACGCCGGTACCTGCGAGGGAGGTCGGGGCCAGCCCCGGCTGGAAGCGTCGACGGCATGACCGACAGCCACTCACGTCCCTTGCTCATCGCCGTCCTGCTGCTCGTCGCCATCGTCACGCTTGCCTGTGGCGGCGGCGATCCGGAGGCGGACGACCGGTCCGCCTCCGGGTCGAGCGACGTATCCCCGGCGCCGCCCGACGACGTCCCCGCCACGGACGGTCAGGCCAGCGCGTTCGACACCAGCCGGGCCGGCGTCGCCCGTCTGGACCCCGATCTGCGCGAGGCGGTCCAGACGGCCGCGCGAGACGCGCGCCGCGCGGGGGTGCCGATGGTCGTCACCAGCGGCTGGCGCAGCCGTGAGCATCAGCAGCGCCTCTACGACGAGGCCGTCGCCACCTACGGCAGCGACGAGGAGGCACGACGGTATGTCGCCACGCCGGACACGTCGGCGCACGTGACCGGCGACGCCGTCGACCTCGGACCGACCGACGCGCTGAGCTGGCTGAGCCAGCACGGGTCCCGCTACGGCCTGTGCCAGACCTTCGCCAACGAGATGTGGCACTACGAGCTCTCCACGAGCCCCGGCGGCGAGTGCCCGCCGATGCTGGCCGACGGCCGCAGTCGGGGCTAGGTGCCGGCGTTTGCCCGAACCCGCTCCCGTGACCGGGACGCCGGGTGATCATGGTGGTACTGCAGGCACACCCGACACCCCCTCGCGGAGCGCACCGTGGCCACACACCCAGCCATCCGGCCGTCGAGCCAGACACCGGCAGGACGTCGCCTGCGCCGCGCGCGGGCCGCCGGACTCGCCCTGGCACTGACGGTCTCCGCCCTCGCGACGGTCACGGCCACCTCCAGCGCGACCGCCACCCCCGCACCCGCCGCCACGACGTCCGAGCGCGCCGTCGGCACGCTCACCGTCTCCCCCGCGGTGCACGTGGCCGGACAGGCGGTGACCTTCAAGGGCAGGCTGGCCAAGCCCGGGCGGCGGGCGATCCGCCTGCAGTTCCACATGAACCGGCCGGGCGACAAGTGGACCGACGTCAAGAACGGCAACGCGAGGACGACCGCGTCGGGGACCTTCAAGTTCCGCTTCCCGGCCCCGTCGATGTTCAAGATCCGCTACCGCGTGGCGGGCGGCGGCATGGTGACCGCGCCGCACCTCTTCTACGCCAAGCCGCAGGCGGTGTCGCTGTCGGTCAACGGGCAGGACGAGAAGGACCAGTACGCGACCGTGCCACCCGCCCTCCCGTACACGGTGGAGGTCGACTCCGCCGCGGACCTCTACCCGGCTCGCCGCCTCGAGCCTCCGACGTTCACCGGACGGGTCATCACGCTGCAGGAGCGCGTCAACGGCAACCAGTGGCGCACCGTCGCCACCAGGAAGGCCGACGCCGCCGGCATCGCGCGCTTCCCCCTCACCGCGGCGCTCGCCGGCGAGCGCGTCCTGCGCGCGCGGGCCGAGGACGTCACCGCCGGCGGGCACCGCATCGGCTGGACGCCGTCGTGGCCGACGTACGTGCGGTTCGCTCTGCCCGACCTCCCGTCCCGGGAGGACGACCGTGTGGACCGCTCGGCTCGCGGCCGCGCCGCGAGCCGGCCCGCGTCGAGCCGCTACGGCGTCGCGAGCTCCAGCTGGGGCTGGCACACGCCGCGCTACGACTGGGCGTGGGAGTTCGGCGAGTCGCTCTCCTCGGCCCCCTTCCGTGGCGAGGTGCTCAAGGGGAGGTGGCTGGACGCGTCGAGCGGCAGCGGGCGGGCCTCCGTCTTCAACGGCGCGCTGGCCTTCCAAAGCCGACTGATCCTCACCGGCGCGGGCGACCGCGGCACCACGTCGGCCACGGTGAGCGGCAACGCCCAGGCCTACGGCCGCTGGGAGTTCAGCGCCTGGCAGAACGTCTTCGAGCACGGGGCCCGCAACTACCGGATGCGGCTGGAGCTGGTCCCTCAGGGCGCCGCCGCTGTCGCGTGCTCGCCCGAGGCGATCCAGGTCGCCGACATGGAGATCGGCACGAGGTCGTACTCCGTGGGGGTGCGCTCCGCGCGGGCCAAGGCGCAGTGGAGGTACACCAAGACCTCGACTCCGGCCGCGAGCGGCGTGCACGCGTTCGCAGTCGAGGTGGCCAAGGACCACATCACCTGGTTCTTCGACGGCAAGGCCTTCGCGACGGTGAAGAAGAACGCGCTCGCCGGCAAGGCGCTGGTGCCCCGGATGAGCCTGGTGGGCGCGGACGACGCCACGGAGCACAACGGCGCCCAGTTCTCCGTCGACTGGGTGCGCGCGTGGTCGCTCAAGACGGGCAGGCAGGCCCGGACCGGGAAGGTGCTCGGCAAGAGCGGCTACTCCACCACCTGCTGAGCCGTGAAACCCCCGTACCTCACCCTGGCCACGCCGGCTCCTCTCGGCTCCACCGGTTCACGACAGCCCCACGATCGTGCCGTCGTCGAGCAGGTCGATCCGCGCCGCGGCGGGGGTCGGCGGCAGGCCGGGCATCGTCATCACGTCTCCGCACACGAGCACCACGAAGCCGGCGCCGGCCGAGAGCCGCACCTCGCGCACGTGCAGGTCGTGACCGGTGGGTGCTCCGCGCAGGGTCGGGTCGGTCGAGAACGAGTACTGCGTCTTGGCGACGCAGACCGGCAGTCCGCCGTACCCCTCGGCCTGGAGCCGGTCGAGGCGCCGCTTGGCCTTGCCGTCCCAGGTCACGCTCGAGGCGCCGTAGAGCCGGTGGGCGAGCGTCTCCACCTTCTCCCGCAACGGGAGGTCGTCGGGATAGGTGAAGGAGAACGTCGACGGGTCGGAGTCGTCGAGCAGGTCGAGCACCCCCTTGGCCAGGTCGGTGGCTCCGGCGCCGCCGTCGACGAAGTGGGTGGCGGGGTAGGTCGGGACCCCCACCGCGTCGACCAGCTCGACGACCCGGGCGACCTCCGCGTCGGTGTCGGAGGGGAAGCGGTTGAGGGCGACCACACAGGGGATCCCGTAGACCTCGCGCACGTTGCGCAGGTGCCGTTCGAGGTTCTCCATGCCGCGCTCGACGGCACCGAGGTCCTCGCGCTCCAGGTCGGCCACCTCCACGCCGCCGTGGAACTTCAGCGCGCGGACGGTCGCGACGACCACCGCGGCGTCGGGACGCAGCCCGGACTTGCGGCACTTGATGTCGACGAACTTCTCCGCGCCGAGGTCGGCCCCGAAGCCGGCCTCTGTGACGACGTAGTCGGCCAGCCGCAGCGCCGCGCGGGTGGCGACGACCGAGCTGCAGCCGTGCGCGATGTTGGCGAACGGTCCGCCGTGCACGAACGCCGGGGTGTGCTCCAGGGTCTGCACGAGGTTGGGCGCGAGCGCGTCGCGCAGCAAGACCGCCATGGCCCCGTGGGCATCGAGGTCGCGGGCCGTCACCGGCCTCTTGTCCCGGGTGTGGGCGACCACGATGTCGCCGATCCGGCGCTTGAGGTCGGCCCACGACTCGGTGAGGCAGAAGATCGCCATGAGCTCGGAGGCCACCACGATGTCGAAGCCGTCCGCGCGCGGGTAGCCGTTGGCCGGGCCGCCGAGGCCGACCACGACCTCGCGCAGCGCGCGGTCGTTGAGGTCCAGCACGCGCTTCCAGTCCACCGACCGGACGTCGATGCCCAGCGCGTTGCCGTGCTGGAGGTGGTTGTCGATCAGTGCGGCCAGCAGGTTGTTGGCGGCCGCGATCGCGGCGAAGTCACCGGTGAAGTGCAGGTTGATGTCGGTCATCGGCACCACCTGGGCCCAGCCGCCGCCCGCGGCACCGCCCTTCATGCCGAAGACCGGGCCCATGGACGGCTCGCGCAGGCAGGCCATCGCCTGGAGCCCTAGCCCGCTCAGCGCGTCGGCCAGCCCGACCGTGGTGGTGGTCTTGCCCTCCCCCGCCGGCGTCGGCGAGAGCGCCGTCATCAGGATCAGCTTGCCGGCCGGGCGCTCCTCGAGGGTCCGCAGGTAGCCGAGGTCCACCTTCGCCTTGTGATGGCCGTACGGCACCAGGTGGACCGGGTCGATCCCCAGCCGCTCCTGGGCGACCTGGGTGATGGGATGCAGGTCGGCGGCGGTCGCGATCTCGATGTCCGACAGCACTCAGGCCCTCTCCTTCGCAACGCCCATGCGTCGCAGCAGTCGCGAGCGGCCCTCGGACTCCGGCAGCCCGCGCAGGTTGGACCCGACGTTCATCCGCGCGATGGCGCATCCGGCCCTGGCCACCTCGCCCGCCGCGACCAGATCGGCCAGCAGGCCGGCCTTGGCCGCGGGTCGCAGCCGGTCGATCAGGACCAGTACCTCGACCGCGGTCTCCACGACCTGCGCCTGCGGCTCGGACGCGCCCAGGAGCGCCGCACTCACGACGTCGCGCCGCTCCTCGTCCGGGCTCGAGACACCGCGGGGGCGCGCCCAGGCCTCGGCCACCGCGGCGAAGGCTCGCTCGTCGTCGACCATCAGCTGCTGCGCCCGGACGACCAACCGGTCCGCCCGCTCCACGAGGTCCGGGAGCTCGCAGTAGCGGGCCACCATCGCCACCAGGGCCGCGGCCTGAGCGGTGCACAGCGCCGCCACCGAGCCCCCGGCCGGGGTCGGGGTCCGGGCGGCGAGGCGGTCCAGGAGGTCGGTGACCGTCCCGGTGTCCGGCTGAGCGTCGTGCACCACGTGGCCACGCTAACGCCGCCGCCCCCGGCGGGCCAGGGCGAATGCCCTGCCGTGCCGGGGGCGGCGGCGTTCCGGAGGCCGGAGTCAGGCCAGCGTCACTTATGCATCGAGCGGGGGATGCTGGCGTTGGCGACGCGGTTCTCGGAGTCGATCATCCAGGCGAGCTGCTCGAGCCGCTCGAGGATCGTGTGCAGGATGTCGGCCGAGGTCGGGTCCTCCGCGTCCACGTCGTCGTGGATCCGGCGGGCCGTGCCTGCCGTCGCGTAGAGCGCGGCCACGATCGCGTCGACGGTGTCGGCCGTGTCGATCTCCTCCGACGAGACGTCGGGGAGGCTCGTGGTTGCGGCGACGGTCTTCGAGCGGGCGTCGGGGGTGATGTAGATGGCGCGCATCCGCTCCGCAACGACGTCCGAGAACTCGCGGGCCGCGTCGACGACCTCGTCGAGGACCAGGTGCGTGTCGCGGAAGTTCTTGCCCACGACGTTCCAGTGCAGCTGCTTGCCCTGCAGGTGCAGGTCGGTGAGGTCGACGAGGAGCTGCTGAAGGTGGGCGCCGAGCCGGGTGGAGGCCTGGAAGGCCGGGTGGGCTGTGTGCTGCTGGGGGTTCATGGTCTGGGTCATGATGCGCCTCTCTTCTCTACCTACGCGGTGCAGTGACTCGCATCCTTCCCTCTTTTCTGGATTGATTCCAGTAAGGGGAGCCTGGCCTGAGCGTCCGCCCTCGCTGCCGCCGTGAGCTTCTACCTGCCGCGTGACGCCGACTACCAGAGGGTGAAGCGCCTGCGTCGCGGCGACGAGCGCCTCGGCCCGGTCTTCGACCGCTTCGTGGCCCGCTTCCGCGACGAGCTCGGGGTCACGCCGCTCGCCATCAAGACCGACGCGCTGCCCATCCCCCGCGGCCCGGGGCCACCAGCCGCGCCTGCTCGTCGTACTGGAGCTGAGGGAGCAGTACGCCGCCCTCCCCACCGGCGAGTTCGGCAACCCCGACCGCCCCCGGCACGACACCGTGAAGCAGATCTTCCTCGAATCGATGGCCGGCGTGGACCTGCCCGCCCTCTCGCACTCCCCGACCGCGAGCGTCGGGTGAAGACCGGCGACGTCTTCCTCTACTTCCGCGACTTCGAGACCGTCGCCAAGCGCGACGCCCACCCCAGGTGGAGGGCGCCGAGCTCGACGCGTTCGTCGCCTCCTCGGCCACGACGAGCACTGGCGCACCAACCGCTTCTCCGGCCCGCCGATCGTCTTCATGCACACCAGGGCGCAAGCCGAACAACTGTCTGCCCCGGCGATCGCTCGCCTTTGGGCTGACCTCTACTGGCCTTACGTGAAAGCGCACGACGAGTTCGACTATCTGCAGCGTGCCGAGATCACCGTCCCCGTCGACAGCCGGCAGAGCTTCGAGGAGGGGTACGAAGGGAACTGGTACTACTACTTCAAGTGAGTCCAAGCACCCGCGCTCCCCGCGTGCTCCCCCATGGCGATGACCCCTGGACATCACCGCTAGTCGTGGTGCGGCTGGGCTGCTGCCTTGCCTTCGTGGCCGCCGGGATGCTGGGCGAGCGCTGTGTCGCGGTCGAGGTCGCCGACGGCCTCGAGGTGGGAGGGATGCGCAGGCAGCGGGCGGGAGCTGTGCACGTCCAGGTCGGGGCCGACGTGGAGCACCTCTCCAGAGTCCATCAGCCGCCAGCCGGGGTCGTCGGTCATGGGCTCACTCGCGACCACGACGCCGCGCTGCCCGCCGAGCTCCTCGCTGCGCGTGCTGATCCGATCGGTGGCGTGCGAGAGCGGGTCGAGGCCGCCACGGCCGGGGAGCTCCAGCACGTGAAGCTCGTGGGTGTCGGGGTAGCGCACCGCCCACAGCTCAGTGGGCGTGGTCAGGATGAGGTTGACCGCGTACAGCGTCAGGTTGTCCGCGGTCCAGGTCAGGGCAGCGGTGATGGCCGCGCCGACGTCCCCGCCGTTGCGACGCGCCTCCGCGGTGATCAGCGCGAAGACCCGCTCGCTGTCGGTCTGCCCCTGGACCAGGCTCATCCCCCCGAGCTCCCGCAGGCGGTCCTCGAGTCGGTCCAGGTCCTCCACCACCCCGTTGTGGGCGAGCAGGCGTCCGTCCTGCTCGAAGGGATGGGTGTTCTCAGGCCCGACCGGACCGGTCGTCGCGTAGCGCACGTGGGCCACGAAGGTGGTGCTGGCGAGGTCCTTGGCCTCGGTGGCGAACGCAGGGTCGTCGTACGCCGCCAGCGGCTGCTTGTCCAGGACGGGGCGACCGTCGAGCCCGAAGGCCCCCAGTCCCGTGCCGTCGGGCATCCGATGGCTCTGCTCGGCCAAGCTGTCCGGCGCGCTCAGCAACCAGAAGGTGGCTCGTCGTGGCGTGCGCCCCGCATGCATCCCGAACAGCCGGCACATGGACCCTCCCGGACCTCATCGACCCTGTGGCTCCAGTGAACACCCCGGCGCCCAGAGGAGGTGCCGCCAGCATCCACAGGATCGCCGCGGGAGCGTGACTGCGACCCCAGGCCCTGCTCCCATCAGACGATGACGCTGGTGGGGACTCGCTCGAGGGGCATGAAGAAATCGGCCGGGCCGGGTGGGTCGGGTGCGCGGGAGCGATGTCGGTGGCCGGTGGGGGTGGTGGTCTCGATGGTGTGGGTGCCGTCGGGGGTGGTGAGGGAGTGCGCGGTCCAGCCGGGGGCCTGTTTGGCGTGGTTGCAGCGTTCGCAGAGGCCTTGGAGGTTGGTCGTGGTGGTGGGGCCGCCGTTTTCCCAGGCGAGGACGTGGTCGGTGTGGCGGATCGGGGCGCCGCACCAGGGGGTGCGGCACAGGTCCTGGTCGCGGGTGGCGACGAACTCGGCGAGGCCGTCGGGGGCGAGGCGGGCGCGGGAGTCCATGGAGATGAGCTGCCCGGTGCGCGGTGAGGCGTAGAGGCGCCGGATCCAGAGCCGGGTGCCGCGAAGGGCGTCCTTGACGAACGCCCGCGCCCAGGGGGCGGGCACCGGCCCGTAGCCCTCGAGGTGGGCGGGGTCGTGGGTGGGGGCGAAGAACGCGCGGTCGGTCATGACGAGCTTGACCTCGACCTTGACCGGCTCGTGGGTGGGGGCGCCGGTGACGCGCTCGACGAGGGTGT
>NZ_JAJNRO010000005.1:0-198768 GCF_021083605.1 Nocardioides sp. cx-169 | reverse complement strand
CAAAACTGACAATTGCCAGAATCATTAATGCCGAAAAAACAACCCAACACCCAAAAGATGAGGGGCATACAAACTAATTCATCGACTATGACACACTGTTGAGTTCTCAAGTATCAGACGCACACCTGACACGACCCGGTGAGGGCTAGCCTGGGGCTGCTGGTCATACTGTCTCCGCACACATCTGCTGCGGGATCCGACTGCGACCTGAGCCGCACTCGTTCCACCCGTGAGAGTGTCCAGAGGATGGTCACCGGGGCCGGAAGCCCGACCTCTCGGTCTTGCTTCCCGCCGCACCTGGCGACATCCAGAACATTAGAGGACTCCTGCGGCGTTGCACAAATCGGGTGGGGGTGACCCGGGCCACAATCGCGTTTGCGCAGGTCAGATGGGGTGCCGGGGCGCTGGCGCGGTCAGGCCGCGGGTGTCGGGCACGGATTGGCACCCGGCCAGCCGCATCGCCTCGAGCGTCTGGTCCCGCAACACGGCGTTCATCCGAGCGACATCCGGCCGGCCGCCCACGAGCGCATACAGGGGCAGCCGCCCGAGGAAGACCCCGTCGGCGCCCAGCGCCAGCGCGGTGACGATGTCCGCGCCGGAGCGCACTCCCCCGTCGACGTACACCTGCGCCCGGTGCCCGACGGCGGCGCGGACACCGGCCAACGCTGCGGCGGTGTCGGCGGCACGGTCGAGCTGGCGCCCCCCGTGGTTGGACACCCAGATCCCCTGGGCCCCCGCGTCCACACAACGCTGCGCGTCGTCCCTGCGGAGCACGCCCTTGACCACGACCGGGAGGCCGGTGTGCCGGGCGAGCCGGTCCAAGTCGGCAGTTCCGAGGTCCATCGCCTTCTCGGAGCCGGGCCTGGCGTCGTAGCCCGCCCCGAAGTTGACGCGGACCAGGGCCGGATCGACCACGTCCCACACCGAGCGGTCCGCGACGTGCTTGGTCGCGACAACGGGGGTGTCCACCGTGAGCACGACCGCGGAGGCACCGGCCGCGACCGCGCGGTCGAGCAGCGGGCCGGCCAGGGCGCGGTCGGCCGGCAGGTAGGCCTGCAGCCACCACCTCACCCCGGTCGCGCCGATGTCGGCGAAGGGAGTGCCGGCGTTGCTGGAGACCACCATCAGTCCCCCCACCGCGGCCGTGGCGCGCGCCATGGCGAGCTCGCCGTCGGGGTGGACCGCGCGCTGCAGGGTCGTCGGGGCGACGCCCCAGGGCACGTCGAGCGGCGTGCCCAGCAGCTCGACGCCCAGTCGTACGTCGGTCACGTCGCGCAGGACGTGCGGGTACAGCGAGACGCCCGCCCACGAGCCGGCGGCGCGGGCAGCGCTCAGCCCGTCGTGCGCGCCCTGGGCGACGTACTCGAACACCGGCGGCGGCAGTCGCTCACCGGCCCGCCCCTCGAGCGAGGCCAGCCAGCGTGCGTCGTCGGCCGCCTGTGTCACCGCACCTCGACGCCCGCGAACTTCTTCTTGCCGCGCCGCAGGACGAGCCAGCCGTCGACCAGGTCCGCGGTGGTGGGCCGCGCCTCCGGGTCCTCGACCCGCTGGTTGTTGAGGTAGGCGCCGCCCTCGGTGATCGTGCGGCGCGCCTCTCCCTTGCTCTTCGCCAGGCCGGTCTCGACCAGCAGGTCGACGACCGACGGGAGCTCGACACCGGCCGGGACCTCGATCGAGCCCGCCTCGCGCAGCGCCGCCCCGAGCGTGGCGCCGCTGAGCCCGGTCAGCTCACCGCCGCCGAAGAGCGCGGCCGCTGCCGCCTTGGCCTGCTCGGTCTCCTGGGCGCCGTGGACCAGCGTGGTGACCTCGTCGGCCAGCACGCGCTGGCCCTCGCGCAGGAACGGCTTCTCGGCGTGCCGTGCCTCGAGCGCCTCGATCTCCTCGCGCGGCAGGAACGTGAACACCCGCAGCAGCTCGCCGATCTTGACGTCCTCGGCGTTGAGCCAGAACTGGTGGAACGCGTAGGGCGAGAGCATCTCCGGGTCCAGCCACAGGGCGCCGCCGTCGGTCTTGCCGTACTTGGTCCCGTCGGCCTTCGTCATCAGCGGGGTCGCGATGGCGTGCACCTTCGTGCCCAGCGTGCGGCGGATCAGCTCCACGCCCGCGGTGAGGTTGCCCCACTGGTCCGAGCCGCCGAACTGCAGCGTCACCCCGTGCTGGCGGTGCAGCTCGAGGTAGTCCATCGACTGCAGCAGCACGTAGCTGAACTCGGTGTAGCTGATGCCCGTCTCCAGGCGGCTTCTCACCACGTCGCGCGCGAGCATCCGGTTGACGGGGAAGTGCTTACCGACGTCGCGCAGGAAGTCGATCGTCGACAGCCCGGCGGTCCAGTCCAGGTTGTTGACCATCGTGGCTGCGTTCTCGCCCTCGAACGACAGGAACGGCTCGATCTGACCACGCACGCGCCCCACCCAGTCCTGGACGGTCTCCGCGGTGTTCATGACCCTCTCCCCCGCCTCCTTGGGGTCCCCGATCATCCCGGTGGCTCCACCCACGAGTGCGTACGGCGTGTGCCCGGCCGCCTGCAGCCGCTTGGCCGTGAGGATCTGTACGAGGTGACCCATATGCAGGCTGGGCGCGGTGGGGTCGAAGCCGACGTAGAACCGCACGCTCCCCGCGCCGAGGGCCTCGCGCAGCGCGTCGAGGTCCGTCGAGTGGGCGATGAGGCCGCGCCACTCGAGGTCGTCGAGGAGGGTGGGGTCGAGGGTCACGATCGGCCTTTCGTGGTCGGGAGGGGCCTCGGGGGCCCTCCCCCAGCCTGCCGCATCGCCTTCCGCACCGCCCAGCGGGCTACTGACTACCCTTGCGGGCGGGAGGAGGACGTGTGATCGCAGGAAGGTACTCACTCGACCGCGAAATCGGGCGAGGCGGCATGGGCGCGGTGTGGCTCGGACGCGATGAGGTCCTCGGTCGACCCGTCGCGCTCAAGCGCATCGGCATGATGCCCGGCGGCAGCAGCCCCGACCTGCTACGCGCCGAGCGGGAGGCCAGGCTGGCGGCCCGGCTCAACCACCCGCACGTGGTCGCGGTGTTCGACCTCGTGGACGAGGGCGACGCCCAATGGCTGGTGATGGAGTACGTCGAGGGGCGCACCCTCGCCGAGCTCGTCCGCGCCGAGGGCCCCCTTCCCGTCGACCAGGCCGCGCAGATCGTGATGCAGGCCGCGGAGGCGCTGGCCGCCGCCCACGCCGCCGGGATCGTCCACCGCGACGTCAAGCCGTCCAACATCCTGGTGACGCCTGAGGGGCAGGTGAAGCTGTCCGACTTCGGCATCGCCCGCGCCGAGGCCGACGCGTCGCTCACCCAGACCGGGCTGGTCACCGGCTCGCCCGCCTACATCTCCCCCGAGGTCGCGTCCGGGCGACAGGCCACCGACCTCAGCGACGTGTGGTCGCTGGGCGCCACGCTCTACCACGCCCTGGCGGGGCGACCGCCGTACGACATCGGCGACAACGTGATCGGCGGCCTCTACCGGATCGTCCACGAGGACCCGCCGCGCCTGAGCGACGCCGGCTGGCTCACCCCGCTGCTGGAGTCGAGCATGACCGTGGATCCGCAGGGGCGGTGGTCGATGCAGGAGGTCGTGGAGTTCCTGCGCGCCGGACCGACCGGGACCGCGCCCCGGCCGGTCGGCCGGCGTCGCGCACTCGCTACCGACGGCCCCCCGGACGTGGCACCGTCGACCCGGGTCATGTCGGCCGTGCTCCCCCGCCCGACCGGCGAGGGCGGCACCCGACCGGCACGCCGCCCGAGCCGGATGCTGCCGGCCGTGGCCGCGGTGGCGGTGCTGGTCCTGGCGACGGTCATCGCGCTCCTGGCCGGGCTCAACCGCGGTGACGACCCCCCTGCCGACCGGGGCACCGCCGGCGAGACCCCGTCGACCACGAGCGAGCCGCCCCAGAAGCAGGTCACCGCCTCAGGGATGGAGGAGTTCGGCCGCAGCTATCCGGCGATCGCGAGCTCCGACCCGACGGCCGGCTTCGAGTTGCTCACGCCCGACTACCAGGCCAGGAGCGACCAGTACGAGGAGGTCTGGCGCGGCATCCAGGATCCCGAGGTCGACGACGTCCGCGCCGACCCGAGCCGGATGACGGTCACCTACACCTACCGCTACGAGCGCGACGGGGACCCGATCACCGAGGAGGTGACGCTCACCTTGGTGGGCACCGACGGCGAGTACAAGATCGCCGACGCCACCTCGCGGAGGATCTGAGTGGACCCCGATCTCTACCGCGACATCGTCGAGACGTCGCCCGACGGCATCTGGGTGTTCGACCTGGAGGGGCGCACGATCTACGCCAACGCTGCGCTGGCCGCGCTGTACGGCGTCACGCGCCGGGAGTTCATGCTGCTGAACGTGGCCGACACGCTCGACGACGCGGATCGCGTCCACTTCGCCGAGCACCTCGCGGCGCTGCGGCGAGGAGAGCTCAACGACGGGCCGGTCGAGGGCCGGTACCTCGCCAAGGACGGCTCACGTCCCTGGATCGAGGTGCTGGAGAGCGGGCTCTACGGCCCCGACGGCGAGCTGACCGCCGTACTGCACCGGCTCTCGGACGTGAGCGAGCGCCGGCACGCGCTCGAGGAGCTCAGGTCGAGCCGCGCCCGGCTCGACGAGGCACACCGGATCGCCCGGATCGGCAGCTGGGAGTGGGACTACGCGCGCTCCCAGATCACGGGATCGACCGGGCTGCAGCACATCTACGGCTGGACGCCGCAGGACGTGCCGAGCGACTTCGAGGAGTTCCTCGCGCGGGTGCACGAGGATGACCGGCCGCAGGTCATGGAGGCCGTCGCCAGCGCCGGCGAGACCGACAGCTACGTCTGGGTGGCCAGGGTCTCGGGGACCGACGGCTGGGTGTGGACCCGCGGCCGCGGAGTCGTCCGGCGCGACGCCGAGGGCAAGGCCCTCGGCCTCTCCGGCACGCACGAGGACATCACCGAGGTCAAGGAGGCGGAGCTGGCGCTGCTCGACCAGGTGAAGCAGAACGCCCTGATGCAGGCGGTCGCGACCGCCGCGAACGAGGCGCACACCCTCCACGACGTGCTGGCCCAGGCCAAGGACCTCGTCGTGCTCCACGACGACTGGCGCCGCGGGCGCGCCTTCCGGGTCGTCGACGACGGGGCCGGGATCGAGCCGATCCACCTCAGCGAGGCCGACCGTCTGGAGGACGAGGAGACCCCCGAGGACACCGCGGTGGAGCTCGCGCTGGCCACCGAGGCGATGCACCGTCGCGCGACCGTGTGGAGCGAGGACCGGCTGACGATCGCGTTCACCGTCGAGCACGCCGGCAGCCTGCGCGCGGTGCTGACGATCATGTCCGACCCGCCTCTGTACCGCCACGCGATGATCGAGCAGATGGCGGAGGCGGTCGCCGTCCAGATCGGCCGCGTCGCCGAGCGAGAGGAGGCGCAGCGGGTGGTCGCGGACGCCCGTGACGCGGCGATGGCGGCGTCCCGGCAGAAGTCGGAGTTCCTGGCCACGATGAGCCACGAGATCCGCACCCCGCTCAACGGCGTCATCGGACTCAGCGACCTGCTGCGGCGTACGCACCTGGACGAGGAGCAGCAGCGACTGGCGGCCGGCGTGCAGGTGGCCAGCCGCGCCCTGCTGAGCGTGATCAACGACGTGCTCGACTTCTCCAAGATCGAGGCCGGCCGGCTTGAGCTCGAGGAGGTCGACTTCGAGGTGCGGCCGCTGCTGGAGCAGGTGGAGAGCGTGCTCGTCGACTCCGCCGCCAGCAAGGGGATCCTGCTTGAGGCCCGGTGCGATCCCTCGGTGCCGCTGTCGCTGTGCGGTGACCCGACCCGGTTGGCCCAGGTGCTCGCGAACCTGCTCTCCAACGCGGTGAAGTTCACCGACGCCGGCTCGGTCACGGCGCTCGCTACCGCCCGCACCCGAGGCGACCGCACGGAGCTGCGCGTCGAGGTGCGCGACACCGGGATCGGGATCTCCCCGGCGACGGTGCCCACCCTGTTCGCGCCGTTCACCCAGGCCGACTCCTCGACGACGCGGCTCTA
This sequence comes from Nocardioides sp. cx-169, assembly GCF_021083605.1. NCBI lineage: Bacteria > Bacillati > Actinomycetota > Actinomycetes > Propionibacteriales > Nocardioidaceae > Nocardioides > Nocardioides sp. cx-169. Next base: position 192,747 of record NZ_JAJNRO010000005.1, on the reverse strand, counting down.
CGGCGGCACCGGTCTCGGCCTGGCGATCTCGAAGGAGATCGTCGAGGCCTTCGGCGGCCACATCTTCTACGCCCCCAACCTGCCTCGGGGCAGTGTCTTCACCTTCACGGTCTGGCTCAGCAACGTGCTGCGAGGCACGCCGGAGACGAGCACGCTGGTGGGCGAGCCGGCGCCGGCCGTCGCCAGCCCCCATGGCCGGCGGATCCTGGTGGTCGAGGACAACCTGGTCAACCAGATGGTCGCGGCCGGCCTGCTGGAGGCCTTGGGCTATGCGGTCGAGGTCGCCGGGGACGGCATCGCGGCGCTCGAGGTGCTCGCCGAGCGGGACTTCGACGCGGTGCTGATGGACGTGCAGATGCCCAAGCTGGATGGGTACGCCGCCACGCGGGCCCTGCGCGCCCGCGAAGGCGAGCGCCGTACTCCCGTCATCGCGATGACCGCCGCCGCGATCGACGGCGAGTGTGAGCGCTGCCTGGAGGCCGGCATGGACGACTTCCTCACCAAGCCGGTCGACCCGACCGCTCTCGGCCAGGTCCTGACGCGCTGGACGGGCGCGCTGCCGCCGGCCGGCCGCGCCGTGCGTGATGATGAGCCTGTGCTGCCTCCCACCTCTCCCATCGACGGGCTCGACGTCGAACGCCTCGACATGCTGCGCGACCTCGACGTCGGCAACACCGACTACCTCGACCGAGCGATCAGCAACTTCATCGCCAGATCGGCCGCCGCGGTCGAGACGATCCGCGGCCACATCCTCGACGGCGACGCCGACCTCATGCGCCAGGCGGCGCACAAGCTGGCCGGCAGCGCACTGAACCTCGGCGTGGAGGGCTCGGCCGCCGCCGCGCGGCAGCTCGAGTGGCTGGGCGACTCCGGCACCACGGACGGCGCGCTCGATCTGGTGCCCGGCCTCGAGCGAGCTCTCGAGGAGGGCCAGGCCCTGCTCCGTTCCTACCAAAACACCTACGGCGGTCCCGGCGCTCCTTCGGTCTAAGGTGTCCTAGCCGGCCCGCACCGGGGGCTCGGGACACGAGGCTCAGGAGATCGTCATGAAGGTCTTGATCGGCATCATCGTCATCCTCTGGCTGGTCATCGGCGCGGCCGCCGCCTTCCAGCGTGGCTACTTCGGCGACGACCGCGACGTCAGCTGCAAGACGTTCGGGGACACCGCCCTCACCGTGGTCGCGGGCCCGCTCAACTACCTGGGCGTCAACCCCAAGGTCGACTGCAAGACCCCGCAACCCTCGAAGTAGGTCTCAGGATCGGGCCGGTGGGCCGGGGCGCAGAGGCACAGCCTCGCCCCGTCGCACCGGCCGGATCTGCGTCGGCAGGCTGCGGGCGCGGCAGGCGTCGAGGAAGTCCGGGAGCGGCGAGCGGAAGACCGTGTAGTCGTCGTGGTGGACGGGGACCGTCACCGCCGGCGAGAGCAGCTCGACCAGGTCGGCGCCCTGCTCGCCGTCCATCGTGACCAGGAGCCCGAGCACCCGGGTCCCGCCGAGGTGCACGACGGCGGCGTCGATCGGACCGGTGCGGTCGGTGACGTCCCTCAGCCACGGGCGGAAGAGCGTGTCCCCCGTGATGTAGACGCGAAACGGCGGGCCGCCGCCCTGGTCGAGCTCGAGCACCGTCCCCATGACCGGGGGCAGGATCCGGCTGGCGACGGCCGGCGCGTGCGTGCCCGGGACCGAGGTCACCCGGAGGCGCCACCCGACCTCCTGGAGCTCGACGGTCTCCCAGGTGCTCATCCCGTGCGCGCCTGCGAAGCCCCACGTGCCCAGGCGACGGCTGGCCTCGGGCGTCGTGAGGATCGGCAGTTCCCGGTCGAGCTCGCGGCGCGCGATGCGGTCGAAGTGGTCGCCGTGCAGGTGTGAGAGCAGGACGGCGTCCAGGTGGGGCAGCTGGGCGGGCTGCAGCGAGGGCTCCGTGAGCCGCTTGGAGAACAGGCCCTTGCCGAGGTAGGCCCGCTGTCCTCGATGCAGGAAGTTGGGGTCGGTCAGCAGCGTGAACGGGCCCAGGCGCAACACGGTCGTCGCCGTCCCGACGAACTCCAGCGAGAGCGGCGTCTCGTCCGACATGGTGGCTCCTCCACGGCAGGGGCTGCTGGGGTGCCCCTCCCGGCGTACCGGCAAACCCCGGCATGGGGCGCCGGAGCCCGGGTACAGGACGGTCATGGCGGGTCGGGTGAGGGTCGGCATCTCCGGCTGGACCTACGCCGGCTGGCGCGGCGACTTCTACCCCCGTGGCCTGGTGCAGCGCCGGGAGCTGGAGTACGCCGCGCAGCAGATGAGCTCCATCGAGATCAACGGCTCGTTCTACTCGCTGCAGCGCCCGACGTCGTACGCCGCCTGGCGCGACCAGACGCCGGACGACTTCGTGTTCGCGGTCAAGGGCGGGCGCTACATCACGCACATGAAGAAGCTGCGCGACGTCGAGACGCCGCTCGCCAACTTCTTCGCCTCCGGCGTGCTCGCGCTGGGGCCCAAGCTCGGCCCGCTGCTGTGGCAGCTGCCCGAGAACCTGCCGTTCGACCCCGAGCGACTCGCGGGGTTCTTCGCGCAGCTCCCGAGGACCACGACGGAGGCGGCGGCGCTGGCCGCGGCCCACGACGACAAGGTGCCCGAGGACCGCGCGCTGACGACGGTCGACGCCGACCGGCCGCTGCGCCACGCGCTGGAGTTCCGCAGCGCGACGTACTGCACCCCCGAGGCGTTCGCGCTGATGCGCGAGCACGACGTGGCGTGCGTGGTCGCCGACACCGCCGGCCGCTGGCCGCACGCCGAGGAGCGCACCAGCGACCATCGCTACGTCCGCCTGCACGGCGACACCGAGCTCTACGCCAGCGGCTACGGCGACGAGGCCCTCGACGCCTGGGCCGCGAAGTGCCGTCGCTGGGCGGGCGAGGGCGAAGACGTGTACGTCTACTTCGACAACGACGCGAAGGGCCACGCGCCGCACGACGCGGTGCGCCTGATCGAGCGGGTGACGTAGGTCAGAGCCCGCGCAGCCACTGCAGCACCAGGCGGCGCGTGCGCGGGGCCGACCGCTCGAGGGGCAGGGCGCTGCCCGCGCCGGCCAGGACCCGGGCGGTCACCTTCTCGCTCGAGGTGAAGGTCGCCGCCGCCTGGGCAGCCTGGTTGTGCACCCGGGCGTCGCGGCTGCCCGAGAGCAGCAGCACCGGCGCCTCCACGCGTCCCGCGGTGAGCGCCGAGGAGAGCACCACGGAGGCCAGGCTCGTGACGTCACCGCACGGCGTCGGGTTGCGCCGGCGTACGGCGGTCTGCTGCACGGCGGCGGGGGCGCTGGTGAACAGCAGCGCCCGGTACTGCGCCGCCGAGGGGCCGTACGGCGCGTAGCCGCTGCCCTGCAGGCACGCCGCGCTCTGCTGCTCGGCCTGGCGCAGCGCGAGGTCGGAGAGGTGGGTGCCGGCCCAGGACATCAGGACCAGCCCGTCAATGTCGTCGAAGCGCCCCGCCTCCAGCTGGGCGATCGCACCGCCGACACCGTGCGCCTGGACGACGACGTGGCTCGCGTGGGGGGTCGTGGTGCGGCCCTTGGTGAAGTCATAGCGACCCGAGCGCAGGCGCTGCACCACCTGGTGGAGCATGTGGGCCTGGGCGTCCAGGCACGTGGCCCTGCCGTTGGGCAGCGGGCTGCCGTCGTACCCGAGCCGGTCGAGCACCAGCGAGGTCTCCCCCTGACGGGCCAGCTGCGTCGCGTAGTCATAGCGGGGGTGGCGGCGCAGGTTCCAGAACCAGCCGCCGGTGCCGGCGTCGTGCACCAGCACGTTGACCCGCAGCGGGCCACCGCGCCCGAGCACGTCGCGCTCCGGACCGACGAGACGACCGCGCACCCCGTACATCTCCTGGTCGCTCGGGCAGCGCAGCAGCGCCTCACTGGTGTTGGCCACGTCGAACGCGACCTCGCGCGCGATCACCCGCGGCGCCCGCTCCGCCGTCGCTGAGGCCGGGGTCGCGGAGGCCGGCACGGCGAGAGTGGCCGCGACGAACGCGAGCAGGACTACGGGCAGGAGCCGGTGACCGAGACGCATCTGTTGAACGTACGTCAACAAGGCCCCCCGTCACAGACCGCCGGTATGTGACACACCCCTCGCGGAGGAGCGCCGGTGCCGCATTGACTCCCGGCGCCGGCCAACGAAACAGTGACGGTGATGACGTGGACATGGGGCATCGCCACAGCGGCCGAGCGTGCCGCGGTCTTCGACTTCCCCCAGGTCCTGCTGCTGGTGACGGGCGTGATCGGCTCGCTGATCTTCCTCGCCCTCTGGTGGCGCGCCCAGGACGACGAGCCCGACGACCAGTGACCTCGTGGGCCGCGCCCGCCTCTACAAGCTCGGGTGGATCTACAAGTACAAGCGGGTCGACACCTACTTGGGCGGCTGCGAGCCCAAGAAGACCCGCCTGTACGGCGCCGCCCCCGTCAAGAAGAACACCAACGGCGTCTACTACTGGGCGCGCGAGAAGAAGACCAACGCGGGCAAGTACCGCTACGACAGCCTCTGAGCGCCCGGCAAGCGGACACGCCTGGTGGGGCGGGTGGGGCTCGAACCCACGACCCAAGGATTATGAGTCCTCTGCTCTGACCGACTGAGCTACCGCCCCTCGGTGGGCGAGCCTAGCGGCGTCGCCGCGGCACCGGACAGTCAGCCGCCTTGCACCAGCCGGTCCCCCAGCTCGGAGCGCAGGTAGAGCACCGCTCGACCGTGTCGCGCTGAGGTGAGGAGGCCCGCGGCGCGCAGGGCGCGCAGGTGCTGGTTGACCGCGCTCGTGGTGACGCCGAGCCGCACCCCCAGCTCGGTGGAGGAGACCGGGGAGTCCAGCACCATGAGCAGCTGCGTGCGAGCGGTTCCGAGCACCTCGGCGAGCGCCGGCGGTCCCGCCACACGGGCATCGGGCAGCCAGAGGGTGCCCACCCCGCGGGCGGCGTACATGACCTGGGGCGGCTGCTCGGCCGTGATCGGCGTGGACCCGCCTCGCGAGAAGATCGAGGGCACCAGCGTGAGTCCCGCGCCCGTCCGGCGGTAGCCGCCTCGGCCGCTCGTCGAGACCTGGACCACGTTGCCGACCAGGCGCACCCGCGCGCTGAGATCGTCGAACATCGCCGCCAGCCCACGCTGCGCGATGACCCGTCCCCGATGAGCGACGTCCCCCTCGAGAACGGTCCTCATCCGCGGCCACCAGGGCTCGAAGCAGGTGTCCCAGAAGGCCCGCACCGCTCGCAGCACGCGGGCGAGCACGCGGTCGATCCGTCCTGCCAGGACGGGAGGCAACGGGTCGTGGACCTCGAGCAGCTTGGCGCGCACCAGCCGACCGGGAAGCGCGGAGACCATGGCCAGCTCGTCGTCGAAGCGGGTGAGCGGGGAGCTCGGCAGCGGGTGCAGGAAGTCCGGCGTCCACAGCCGATCGTTGGTCAGGGCGGTCAGCACCTCGGTGTCGAGTCCACTCCGGGCCGACTCGGTCATCCGCAGCCACGGCAGGTGCTGCGGGTAGCGCCCCGGGTCCCGGAAGACCCTCAGCCCCAGCCCGAGCTCGTTGAGCGGTGAGATCGCGAACCGAACGGCGCCGAGGTCCAGGCCCTCCAGCTCGTACTCGATCATGTAGCCATACGCTACATCGGTGGCGCCGCACCTCGCCGACGTGGGACAACAGGGCACGTGCTGAAGCGGACCCTCCTGCCCGATGACCCGGTCGCCCGCGCCCTGTCCCTGGCGACGATGGCAGCCTCCCTCTCGACGGGGCTCTTCTACAGCGTCAGCGCGCTCTACTTCACCACCGTCATCGGGCTCTCGGCCACCACCGTGGGAGCCGGCCTGACGATCGCGGGGGCCGCCGGGGTGGCGGGGTCGTACGGCGGTGGCCGGCTCTCCGACCGGTTCGGTCCCGATCGGGTGCAGCAGGTCGCGACGGTCGTGCAGGCCCTGGCCATCCTCGCCTACGCCGCAGCCGACAGCGCCCTCTCGTTCGTGCTCGTCGCATGCGTGGCCGTCGCGTCCCGCGCGGTGCAGGGCACGGCGAAGCAGACCCTGCTCGCGCGCTGGTTCACCGGTCCCGACCGGGTCCAGGTCCGCGCCCGACTCCGGGTCGTGACCAACGTCTTCATCGGCCTCGGCACCGCGCTTGCCGCGGTCGCGCTGCTGGTCGGCACCGCCACGGCGTACCGCACCACCCTGGTCGTGGTGGGCGCGGGCACGCTGCTCGCGGCCGTGCCGCTCGGCGGGTTGCGGGGCCGGGTGGACGGGCTCGCCGCAGCCCTGCGTCCGGTCCGGGGTCGGCACGCCGCCCCGGACCTTCCACGCGGCCGCTCCCCGCTCAGGGACCGCACCTACCTCGCGACGACCGCGCTCACGTCGGTGATGGCGATGCAGTTCGGCCTCCAGAACGTCGGCGTCCCGCTCTGGGTCGCCCACCACACCGAGGCGCCGGACGTCATGGTCTCGGTGCTGCTCCTGCTCAACACCGTGCTGGTGGCGCTGCTGCAGGTGCGTGCCTCGCGCGGCACGCACGAGGTCGCCACCGCTGGACGCGCCGTGCGCCGTGCAGGGCTCCTCCTGGCGCTGGCCTGCCTGCTACTGGCCGCCTCCGGCACGGTGGGGGTCGTGGCGGCCGTCGTCCTGCTGCTCGTCGCCGAGGTGACCAGCACGATGGCCGAGATCCTCTCCGAGGCAGGCGCCTGGGGTTTGGCCTTCGAGCTGGCCGACCCGCTCAGCGCCGGCGCCTACCAGGGTGTGAGCCAGATGGGCTACTCGGTGGCGGGCATGGTCGCGCCGCTGGTCATCACCGTCACCGCGATCGAGCGCGGCACGCCGGGATGGCTGTTCCTCGGGTCGGTGTTCCTCACCGCCGGCGTGCTCGTCGCCCTGGTCGCGGCGCGCGCGTCCCGAGCGACGTTCGTCGCGCCCCCCGAGGGGGCCACCGCCGGGGCCTCCGCGCTCAGGTGAGGACGACGATCTTGCCCCCGGCGGCGTTGTCCTCCATGACCCGGTGGGCCTCCTGGATCTCGTCGATGCCGAAGACCCGCCCGATCGGGACGGCGACCTCGCCGGCCGCGACGGCGTCCAGGAAGCCCTGCAGCACGGCCGCGGGGAGGTCGGTGGCGTCGCCGGTGTAGCCGGTCAGGCGCACGCCGCTCGGGATGTCGCCGGTCGGGTAGAAGTCGCGCAGGAGCCACTGGTTCGAGAGCATCCCCGACACGCACACGGTGCCGTGCACGCGGGTGGCGTGCAGGCAGTCGAGGACGGTGGGCGTGCCGACGAGGTCGAGGGCGGCGTCCACGCCGCCGGGGACGATCGCCCGCACCTCCTCGGCCAGCGGTCCCGCGTCGACCAGCACGCGGTCGACTCCGAGCCCGTGCAGGCGCTCGACGCTCGCCGGGTTGCGGGTCGTCGACAGGACCGAGAGCCCCCACCGCTTGGCGAGCGGTCGCGGCCATGCCGACGCTCGAGGTGCCGCCGCGCACCAGCAGCGTCTGCCCGGGCTGCACGTCGAGGCCGACGGTGAGGGACCCGTACGCCGTCTGCAGCATCTCCGGCACGGCGCCGAGGGTCGACCACGGCAGGTCGCTCGCGAACGGGACCGCCTGACGCACCGGCACGCAGGTGTACTCGGCGTAGCCGCCGTCGTACTGCCGGCCCATCCCGCCCATCATCACGGCGACCTGCCGGCCCTCGTCCAGCTCGCCACCCGGACAGTCGACGACCACCCCGGTCGCCTCGATGCCCAGGACCCGAGGGAAGGTCACGCCCTCGGCCAGACCCAGCCGGGTGTGCAGCTCGGACCGGTTGAGGCCGAACGCGCGCACGCGCACCAGGGCCCAGCCGGGCGCTGGCACGGGCACCGGCAGCTCGCGGAGGTGCAGGGCCCCGGCGGGACCCGGCGCGTCCAGCACGACCGCCTTCATGCGCCGACCTCCTCGACCTGGAGGGCGTGCAGGATCCGGTCCAGCTCGGCCAGGTCTGCGGCCGGCAGCCGGGCGCCCAGGCGCTGGCCCAGCTCGGCGCCGAGATCCGGGACCACGTCGTCGAGGAGCCGCCGTCCGGCCGGGGTCACCTCCAGGAGCGACGAGCGCCGGTCCTGCGGGTCGACGGTGCGGACCACGTGACCGGCCGCGACCAGCCGGTCCACCGCCTTGCTCGCTCCCCCGACGCTGATGTGCAGGGCGGACACGATGTCCTGCACCCGACAGCCGTCGGTCTCCGCCACCACCTGCAGCACCGTCACGTGCGTGAGCGCGACCCCATGTCGCCGGCGCACCCGCTGGTCCACCGCGTTCCACAGCTGTGTCTGCACCCGCACCAGGCGGGTGAACGTCGCGTACAGCCTCCGGTCGTCGCTCTCGCTCATGATGACCTCAAGCGGCTTCGCGTGAGATACATTCCCAGGAATCTAAGTCACCGGCCGCCGCTCGCACCTCAGCCACCGGAGCTGGCACTGACGGTCTCGTCCTCGGGGTGGTAGGCACAGGCGTCCTCGGTGTCCTGGTCCGGCTTGTCCGCCTTCGGCGGCGCTGGCCGGCCGGGCTTCGGCTTCGGGTGCAGCGCGCGCTGGACGGTCTCGTGCAGGTAGTCGTAGTCGGGGTCGCCGGAGAAGAACTTGTCGGAGCTCTTGAACACCACCGACTTCACCTTTGCCTTCTTGACCTCGAGCGCGAGCTCGACGAACGCGGGCGCGATGTCCAGCGGGATGTCGGTGTAGACGACCTCCTTGCCGGCCTTCGCGAGGTCGAGGTAGCGGGTGAGCAGGGTGACGGGGTCGGCCGCCTCGACGATCGCGTCGACCATGCAGCGCTGCCGCTCCATCCGCTCGTAGTCGTCGGAGCCCCAGCGGCCGCGGGCGAACCACAGGGCGTGGTAGCCGTCGAGGTGCTGGTCGGGGCCCGGCTCGAGGTAGCCGATCGGCGGGATCCCGGCATCGGTGTTGCCCTCGATCGCGACCGGCTCGTTGATGTTGACCGTCACCCCGCCCATGGCGTCGACGACCTGCTTGAAGCCGGAGAGGTTGGCGAGCAGGTAGTAGTCCACCCGCACGCCGAGGCTCCCCGCGACCGCCTGCTTGATCGCGTCGGCGCCCTCGTTGTCACTCTCGCCGAGGACGCCAGGGTGACGCTCGGGGATCTGCCCGTAGACGGCGTTGAGCATGTAGAAGCCCGCCTCGGACTCCGCGGTCCCGACGCCGTAGCCGTCCGGGTAGAGGTCGTGCAGGGGGCTGGACTCGGGGAACTGCGCGTACATCATGTTGCGCGGCAGGCTGAACATCACCGTCTTGCCGGTGCGGGTGTCCATGCTGACGAGGATCACGGTGTCGGTGCGGACGCCGGTGCGGCCCTCGCCGGCGTCGCCTCCGAGGAGAAGCACGTTGACCCGGCGGCGACCACCCCACGGGTCCTTCTCGCTGACGCCGCCCGGGCGCGTCGCGCTGGCGTTGCCGTCGAAGACCGTCTTGACCAGGTCCGCCTGCGCCAAGGCGTAGCGCGACGCCATCGCGCCCGGGACCAGCACCGCGAGGCAGAGCAGCCCCACGGCGGTGTTGCCGACCGCGGTGTGCCAGCGCGGCCGCGTGCGCGGGCGCACCAGGCGGTAGGACGTCAGCACCACGAAGACCCACACCAGGACGCCCACGGCCAGCAGGGCAGCGGCCAGCTTGAGCCGGGCCGGGTCGAAGGCGAGGTCGATGGAGGTGCGGACGTCGCGGCCGAAGTACCACGCGACGCTGCCCAGCAGCGCGAGCCAGATGCCGAGCACGACGGCGCCCAGCGCCCTACGTCCGGCGTAGAGGTAGCCGGCTCCTGGGAAGACGGCGCCCAGCAGCGTGAGCCCCAGGGTCCCGGGCAGCCCCGCCGTACGCCGCCGGCGCGGCCGCAGCGCCCGCGACCCGCCCTCGCGACGGCGGCGTCGCCACAGCGGCGGCCGGGTCGCGCGCTTGGCGCGTCGGACCCCGCGGCGAGCGCCGATGGCGGCCTGGTCAGACATGTCGACCCCGTCGAGGAAGTGGTGTGAGGCGGCGCTCGCCACGAGTCGAGCGCACTGAAAATTACCATCGCGAGGTGCCCCGCACGGGTCTACACGAGCGCTCGGCGCTGGCATGCTCGACGTATGAGCACTCCACCGCCGCCCCTGGAGCCCGTCGACGAGACGTGGGATCGCGCTCTGTGCGTGGTGGCCCACCCCGACGACCTGGAGTTCGGCAGTGCCGCCGCCGTCGCTCGCTGGACCGGCCAGGGCAAGACTGTCGGCTACTGCATGGTCACCAGCGGCGAGGCCGGGATCGACGGCCTCGCGCCCGGTGAGTGCCGCCGGGTGCGCCAGGCCGAGCAGATCTCCTCGGCGGCGCTCGTCGGCGTGCCGGAGGTGACCTTCCTCGGGCTGCCCGACGGCGTCCTCGAGTACGGCGTGAGCCTGCGGGAGGCCATCGCACTGGAGGTCCGGCGCTTCCGCCCCGACATCGTCGTCACCGGCAACTTCCGCGAGACCTGGGGCGGGCGCAACCTCAACCAGGCCGACCACATCGCGGTCGGACGGGCGGTGGTGGACGCCGTGCGCGACGCCGGCAACCGCTGGGTCTTCCAGGACCAGCTGACCGCTGGGCTCGAGCCGTGGGACGGGGTGCGCGAGGTCTGGGCCGCCGGCTCACCGCAGAGCACACACGGCGTGGACACCACCGAGACCTTCGACGCCGGCGTCGCGTCGCTGGAGGCGCACGCCGCCTACATCGACGGGCTCGGCTGGGAGCACTTCGACCCCCGCGAGTTCCTGGAGGGCTTCGCGCGCCAGGCCGGTCAGCGGATGGGCGTGGCCTACGCGGCGTCGTTCGAGGTCTTCCCGATGGGCTTCGGCGAGTAGCGCGTCAGCCGAGCCGCCCGGTGAGCAGGGCGTGCCGGTCGGCGCTGACCCCCTCGAGCCCGACGATGCGCGCGGTCTTGCCCTTGCGCTCGTACTTGGTCGTGATCGCGTCGAGCGTGGCGACGGTGGAGGCGTCCCAGATGTGGGCGCCGCTCAGGTCGATCACCACGTCCTCGGGGTCCTCGGCGTACTCGAACTGCGTGTAGAGGTCGTTGCTGGACGCGAAGAACAGCGCCCCGGTGACCCGGTAGACCGCGCGGGTGGTGCCGTCCGCCAGGACCTTCAGCTCGCGGTGGGTCGCGGTCACGTGGGCCACCCGGCGCGCGAAGAGCGTCATCGCGACCAGCACGCCGGCGATCACCCCGATGGCGAGGTTGTGGGTGACGACCACGACCACCACGGTGGCCACCATGACCGTCGTCTCCGAGCGCGGCATCCGGCGCAGCGTGGAGGGGCGGACGCTGTGCCAGTCGAAGGTCCCGACCGAGACCATGATCATCACTGCGACCAGGGCGCCCATGGGGATGATCGCCACCACGTCGCCGAAGCCGACCACGAGGACCAGCAGGAAGACGCCCGCGAGCAAGGTGGAGATCCGGGTCCGGGCCCCCGAGACCTTCACGTTGATCATGGTCTGGCCGATCATCGCGCACCCGCCCATGCCGCCGAAGCAGCCGGTGACGACGTTGGCCACGCCCTGCCCCCACGCCTCGCGGGTCTTGTCGGAGTGGGTGTCGGTGATGTCGTCGACCAGCTTGGCCGTCAGCAGCGACTCCAGCAGCCCGACCAGCGCCATGCCGACGGCGTACGGCGCGATGATGCGCAGCGTGTCCATCGTGAGGGGGACGTCGGGAAGGAACAGGGCCGGCAGACTGTCCGGCAGCTCCCCCTCGTCCCCGACGTCGGGCACCGACACGGCGGCCAGCACCGTGAAGCCGGTGAGGGCCACGATCGCCACGAGCGGGGCAGGGACCACGTCGGTGACGCGCGGCAGGCCCACGATGATCGCCAGTCCCACGGCGATCATCGGGTAGACGAGCAGCGGCACGTCGACCAGGTGCGGCACCTGCGCGAGGAAGATCAGGATCGCCAGGGAGTTGACGAAGCCGACCATCACCGAGCGCGGGATGAACCGCATCAGCCTTGCGACCCCGGCGAGGCCGAGCGCGACCTGGATCGCGCCGCCGAGCAGCACGGTGGCGATGAGGTAGTCGTAGCCGTGGTCGCGCATGACCGGCGCCACCACCAGCGCGACCGCACCCGTGGCTGCCGAGATCATCGCGGGGCGGCCGCCGAGGAAGGCGATCGTCACGGCCATCGTGAACGAGGCGAACAGGCCGACCCGGGGGTCGACGCCGGCGATGATCGAGAACGAGATCGCCTCGGGGATGAGCGCCAGTGCGACCACCAGCCCGGCGAGGACCTCGGTGCGCAGCAGCCGCGGCGATCGGAGGGCGCTGCGGACGGTGCCGGGTGTGCTCACGGGTGCCTTCGGACGGTCGTACGACGAAGCGGCCCGGCCGGCGAGCGGTGCTCGCGGGCCGGGCCGTCTCTCTGCGCTCCCCCGGTTGGACTCGAACCAACGACATCCTGATTAACAGTCAAGCGCTCTGCCAGCTGAGCTACAGGGGATCGCGCCGTCCGGCGATGGACAGCGCGGCAACTTTAGCAAGGGCGGCGACGGGGTCGAAATCGGGATCGGTACGGCGCCCCCGCGGCGGCGATCAGCCGAGGTGGACCTCGTCCGCGGCATCGGCCAGCGCTCGCTCGGACGCCTCGCGGACCAGGGGGTCGTCGGGGTCGATGCCGGCGTCGTACTCCAGGAGCCAGGCGATCTCACCACGGGAGTGCGGCGCTCGGCGCGCGATGACGCGCACCCCCTTGCGTCCGCGCACGGCGACGTGGCGCTGGAGCACGATGCTGGCCGTGACCCGCTCACGCACGAGCTCCAGCAGGCGCCCCGGCTCGTCGAGGACGATCCGGTGGGTGGGCCGCTCCTGACCCCAGGTCCCCACCTCACTCACCCGAAGCACCGAGGTGTCACGGTCCCACTCGGCGGCCTCGACGCCCTCCCACGGGATGCGGCGCTCGCCCAGGTAGAGCGCCTGGCGGGTGCCGCCGACGGCCTGGCCGTCGACGCCGACGGCCCAGGCGAGGAGCCGCTCCCCCGGCTCGACCGCCAGGTCGGGGCGCGATCGCCGCAGCCTCATTCCGTGCCCGCCATCCGGTCGCGCAGGTGGCGCCGGTGCTGCTCGAGGGCGGCGAGCTCGCCGAACATCTTGTTGTACTCGGCCGGGTGCTCCACCGGGTTGGTGCGCTGCAGGCGCGACTTGACCGCCGCGATGCGCCGCTGCGCGGTGAGCTCGAGCAGCTTGAAGACGTAGGAGCCGACGTAGGCCGCGTCGGGCTCGCGCATGAGAGGCTCCACCCCCAGCGCGCTGATCGCCGACGAGACCGCCGGGTCCTGCGCCGAGTCGCGCAGCTTGGTCGACCAGCCTGGGTCGGCGGAGCCGGCGGCGAGACCCCCGGCCGCCTCGACCAGCTCCCAGACCCCGCGGTAGGTCGGGTGGGTGAAGTCGTTGGGCCCGATGTCGGCGGTGGAGCGCCCGATCGCCATGGGGTGCTGGATCACCAGCTTGAGCGTCTCGCGCTCGATCGAGAAGCGCGGGTCGCGCAGGTCGGGTACGGCGGGCCGGCTCGGCGCCTCCGGGGCCGGCTCGGCCTGCCCCCCGCGCGACATCTGGGCCGGACGCTCGTCGCGCCGGGCGGGGCGGTTGGCCGCGCGGCGCACCTCGGTGCGGGCCTCGTCGACGTCGATGCCGATCATCCCCGCGATCTCGCGGGCGAACGCGTCGACCTTGGACTTGTCGCGGATGGCCGAGACCAGCCGGGCGCTCTCACGCAGCGCGTCGACGCGGCCGTCGGCGCGGTCGAGGTCGTACTTGCTCACGACGTTGCTGAGCACGAAGCGGTACAGCGGCACCCGGCGGGCAACCAGCTCGCGCACCGCCGCGTCGCCCTTCTTGATCCGCAGGTCGCAGGGGTCGAGGCCGTCGGGCTCGACGGCGACGTAGGTCTGGGAGACGAAGTTCTGGTCGCCGGCGAAGGTCTTGAGGGCGGCGTTCTGGCCGGCCTGGTCGCCGTCGAAGGTGAAGATCACCTCGCCGCGGAACTCCTCGTGGTCGTGCAGGAACCGCCGCAGCACCCGGGTGTGCTCCTCGCCGAAGGCGGTGCCGCAGGAGGCGACCGCCGTGCCGACGCCGGCGAGGTGGCAGGCCATCACGTCGGTGTAGCCCTCGACGACGACGGCCTGCGAGGACCGCGCGATCTCGCGGCGCGCGAGGTCGATGCCGTAGAGGACCTGGCTCTTCTTGTAGAGCGGGGTCTCGGGGGTGTTGAGGTACTTGGCGTCGATCTTGTCGTCGTCGAGGATCCGGCGCGCGCCGAAGCCGATGGTGTCGCCGGTGGCGTCGCGGATCGGCCACAGCAGCCGTCCGCGGAACCGGTCGTAGGCCGACCGCCCGATCGCCACCAGGCCGACCAGCGTCATCTCCTCCTGGCTGAAGCCGCGCCCGCGCAGGTGCCGCAGCAGCGCCTCGCCGTCGCTCGGCGCCCAGCCCATGCCGAACCGCTCCGCGACCTCCTGGTCGAACCCGCGCTCCAGCAGGAACTGTCGCCCTGGCGCCGCATCCGCAAGCGCGAGCTGCTCGGCGTAGAACTCCTGGGCGACCTTGTTGGCCTCGACCAGCCGCGCTCGCGGCGGACCCTTCGGCCGCTGGTCGCGCTCGTCGCCGTCCTCGCGCCGCAGCTGGACGCCGACCTTGTCGGCCAGCCGCTCCACCGCCTCACCGAACGAGAGGCCGTCGATCTTCATCAGGAAGGTGATGACGTCGCCGCCCTCCTGGCAGCCGAAGCAGTGGAAGAACCCCCGCGACGGCGTGACGTGGAAGGACGGGGACTTCTCGTCGTGGAAGGGGCACAGGCCCTTCATCGAGCCACCGCCGGCGTTGCGCAGGGTGACGTAGGAGGAGACCACGTCGTCGATGCGAGCCTTCTCGCGCACCTCTGCGATGTCGTCCTCGCGGATCCTGCCTGCCACGTGGTGATCCTAGTCGGGAGTCAGTACGAGCCGGACATGACGTTGCACAGGTCCTCGCCGGCGGCGAAGCGCCGCAGCTGCTCGCGGACCAGTCGGTGGGCACGCGGGTGCATGGCGCTGGTGACCCCGCCCACGTGGGGCGAGACGAGCAGGCCGGGGGCGTCCCACAGGGGGCTCTCGGCGGGCAGGGGCTCGGTCTCAGCCACGTCGAGGGCGGCGGTGATCCGGCCGGTGTGGAGGGCGGCGACGAGGTCGTCGGTGCGGACGATGGCGCCGCGGGCCATGTTGACCAGCAGTGCGCCGTCCTTCATGCGGCCCAGGAAGTCGGCATCGACCAGGCCGCGGGTCTCGTCGGTGAGCGGGACGATGAGGATCACGACGTCGGCGTCCGGCAGCACCGCGGGCAGGTCGGAGAGCGCGTGCACACCGTCGCGCGCGGTGCGCGCCATCCGCGACACGGTGACCTCGAAGGGCAGCAGCCGCGCCTCGATGGCCTGCCCGATGGCGCCGTGCCCGATCAGGAGGACGTGCTTGTCGGCGAGCGCCGGGCGCCACTGCGGCCGCCACTCGTGACGGTCCTGGCCGCGCACGAAGTCGGGGATGCCGCGCAGCGACGCCAGGACGAGCGCCAAGGTGAGCTCGGCGGTCGAGGCGTCGTGGATGCCACGGCCGCTGCACAGCGTGACGCCGGCGGGCACCCTCGCGCGGAGGTGGTCGACGCCGGCCGAGAGCGTCTGGACCACCCGCAGCGAGGTCATCTGCTCCAGGACGTCGGCCACCGTCGCGTCCATGCGGTAGGGCGTGACGTAGAACGACACCTCGCCGACGGAGTCGGGCACCGAGACGGTCGGGTCCACCACCTCGTAGCGCAGCCCCGCGGGCGGGTCGCCCAGCAGCTCGGGCTCGAACGGCAGCCACACGAGGGGGTCGGTCATTTGCGTCTCCTGAGTCGGGCGTGCCAGGCGACAGCGCTGGCGTCGGTGAGCGAGGCGACCTGGTCGACGACCACTCGCAAGCGAGCGGCGTCGTCCGGCGCGGCGGCCCAGTCGTCGGCGAACGGCCGGTCCAGCTCGTCAGGGGCGCGGTGGGCGAGGATCGCCACCAGCTCCATCATCAGCTCCCGCTCCAGCGCCATCGCGGCCAGCCGGTCGGGGGCGCTCATGACGTAGTGGGCGGCGACGCCCTTGAGCACCGCCATCTCCAGCCTGGTGTCCTCGGGGACGACGAGCGAGCCCTCGTAGCGCACCAGGGGACGGTCGCCGGCCGCGAGCGTCGCGTGTTGCACGGCGCCGCAGAAGCGACCGATGAGGTCGCTGGTGAGGTTCTTCAGCGCCGCCAGGCTGCGCCGGGTGCCGTCGTACGGCGTCGTGGGCCAGCTGCCCTGCGTGCGCAGCCCGGCCAGCACCTGGTCGAGGGTGGCGTCGTCGGCGGCCGGGAGGTACCACGCCCGGACGGTCTCCCACACGGCCGGCTGGTCCATCGCGGTGAGGTCGATGCGCCCCACGACGATGCCGTCCTCGACGTCGTGGACGGAGTAGGCGACGTCGTCGGCGAGGTCCATCACCTGCGCCTCGACGCAGCGCCCCTCGCCTGCCCCCTCGCGCAGCCAGTCGAACACCGTCGCGTCTTCGGCGTAGACCCCGAACTTCGCCGGGTCCGGCCCACCCCCGCGCGGCCAGGGGTACTTGGTGCAGGCGTCGAGCGTGGCCCGCGTCAGGTTGAGCCCGACCGAGCGGCCCTCGGCGTCGAAGGTCTTGGACTCCAGGCGGGTGAGGATCCGAAGGGTCTGCGCGTTGCCCTCGAAGCCGCCGCAGGCGGCGCTCAGGTCGTCGAGCACGCGCTCGCCGTTGTGACCGAACGGCGGGTGGCCGAGGTCGTGGGCCAGCGCCGCCGTCTCGGCGAGGTCCGGCGCGCTGCCCAGCGCCCGGGACAGGTCGCGGGCGACCTGGGCCACCTCGAGGCTGTGGGTGAGCCGGTTGCGGGTGAAGTCGTCGCTCTGCGGCCCGACCACCTGGGTCTTGGCCGCCAGGCGCCGCGAGGCGGCGGCGTGGACCACGCGCGCCCGGTCCCGCTCGAACGGCGTGCGCACGGGCGCGTCCACCCGCTTGGGCGGCTCCGCGACGACCCGGTCGCGGGCGTGGTCGTCGTACAGGTCGAGGGCATCCATCGGCGCGACCCTAGTCCGCCGCGCCGACGCGCGGGCGCGCGGGCTCAGGCGCTGCTGCCCGGCTCCAGGCGGCTGCCGGCGTCCAGCGACACGCCCTCGCCCACGGTGGAGCCGCGACCGACCAGGGTCACCACGTCGGAGTCGTCGGTACCGGCCACGCCCGGCTCCCCCACGCGCGCGTCCGGCCCGATCTCGCAGAAGGAGTCGACGATCGACCAGTGCACCCGGGCTCCGCGGCGCACGACGGTGTCGCGGAAGATGACGCTGTCGTGGACCTCGGCTCCCGCCTCCACGACGACTCCGGGCCCGAGCACGCTGCGGCGTACGACGCCGCCGACCTCAGCGCCCGGGCTGACCAGGCTGTCCGCCACGTCGACGCCCTGGAGGAAGCGGGCCGGTGCCCGCTGCGGCTGCCGGGTGAGGATCGGCCAGTTCGCGTGGCCCAGGACGTCGTGGTCGTCGGTCAGGAAGTCCTGGTGGGCCCGCAGGTACAGGTGGGGCTGCCCGAGGTCGCGCCAGTACCCCTCGAGCGGGTGCGCGTAGGTGCGGCCGCGCTCGACCAGGCGAGGCAGCAGGTGGTCGCCGAAGTCCTCCAGCCCGGTGTCGCCGGCCTCGCTCTCGCCGCCCAGCTCGCGGTGCAGCTCCTCGAGCACCTCGACCAGGACGGTCGGGTCGTAGACGAACACCTCCGTCGCGATGGTGCCGGTCGTCGGCTCCTCCGGCTTGTAGTCGAAACCGGTCACCAGCCCCTCGCCGTCGGTCTCGACGGTCGCGTGGTTGCCGGCCTCCTCGACCGGGACCTCGGTCGTCACGACCGTGCACTCCGCGCCCGTCCTCCGGTGCGCCTCGATGGCGTCGGTGTAGTCCAACCGGTAGACGTGGTCGGCGCTCATCACCAGGAGCGCGTCCGGGGCGTACGACGCGATCTGGTCGCGGATACGGAACAGCTCGTCGGCGTTGCCCTTGGCGAAGCCCTCCTCGTCGAGGCTGCCGGTGCCCTCCTCCGGCATCAGCAGCCGCAGCCCGCCGCGGGAGCGGTCCAGGTCCCACGGCCGCCCGTTGGCCACCTGCTCCTCGAGCGTCCCGCCCTGGAACTGCACCGAGAGCCACACCTCGTCGACCCCGCTGTGGGTCAGGTTCGACAACGGCAGGTCGACGAGCTGGAAGACCCCCAGGAACGGCAGCGCGGGCTTGGCCCGCTCACGGGTGAGGACGTCCATTCGGCCGCCGGCGCCGCCGGCCTGGATGATGGCGAGCACGCGGTCACGGGGCATGCCGCAGTCTGGCACGGGGGTGGTGGCGCGCTGTAGTCGACGGCCAGGGTTATCAGCAGATGCTGAAAAACCTGTCCTTCTGGGCACGAATAACGGCCCAGAACGTCAGGGAAAGGCCCAGAAGCTCCATCCGGGGGGACTCGACGCGACCTCGACCGGCTCAGTACTTGCCGAAGTTCTGGGTGTAGTACGGGCGGCCTTCGGCGTCCCAGGCCACGCCGATGCCCAGGTGGGTGTAGTCGCCGAGCAGGTTCTCGCGGTGTCCGGGACTGGCGATCCAGGCGTCGACGACCTCGCCGAGCAGGTAGCCGTAGGCGATGTTCTCGCCGGCCCGGGTCCAGCCGGACGGGTACTGCCCGGCGTAGTCGGGGTTGTGCTCGAACACGCCCGTGCGCGCCATGCGCGCCGACCACCGCTGGGCCACGTCGTCCAGTGCGGCCATGGCCTTCAGCGCGGGCTTGCCCTGCGAGGCGCGGAACTCGTTGGTGTCGCGCAGGACGACGGCGCGGACCTCGCGGACCTGCGCCGTGGCCGCGGGCCGAGCGCCCCGTACCAGGACGACCCGAGAGGTCGCCGGCCGCAGCCGAGGAGTCCTCAGAACCCGCACCCGGAACCGGTTGACCCCCAGCCGCACCCGGGGAGCGAATGCGTAGGTGCGGTTGGGCCGGACCCGGCTCCGCTTGACCAGCACCCATCGCTCGCCCGCCTTGCGCTGCAGCACCACCAGCGCCCGAGCGGACGCGCCGCTCACCCGGCCGCTGAGGCGGACGGTCTTCGAGACCGGCACCTGCGCGGCCGCGGCGCGCAGGGTGACGGTGGTCGGCCCGGGCGCGGCCGAGGCCGGGGATGCGACCAGGGCGGGTCCCAGTCCCACCCCGAGGAGCAGGAGCAACGTGAGAACCGGGCGCGCGAGCACGTGGTCACGAGGCATGCCGCAGTTTGGCATGGGTCGGCGTGGGCTGCGGGTAGACGGCAGGGTTATCAGCAGATGCTGAAAAGCCTGCCGTTCTGGGCACGAAGAACGGCCCAGAACGACAGGAAATGGCCCAGAACCTCAGCCAACGACCGCGGCGGAGGCGAGCGCAGGAACCTCGGCGAGGTGCTGGCGCATCTGACGAGCACAGGGCAGGGGTCGGTCCGGGCGACGCCATGGACCACCACGGCCGCACCGACGCGCAGATCCGTGCCGGCTCGAGTCACCGTGCAGGTCGGCTGAGCCGCGTCGCCGTCAGTACGTCGTGACGTGCACGTGGTCGTAGTGGTTGGCCGTGCTCGAGCCGCGGTCGGACATCGCCCGCCAGCCCTCGCCGGAGCGCTCCACGGACCAGATCCGCTGGGAGTAGATCAGGTAGCTGACGCCGAGCTCGGCGTAGTGCTCCCGCACGAACTCCGCCACCTGGTAGCCGAGGTCTCCGGACACCATGATGTCGACGGCGATGCCCTGGCCGTGCTCCCCGTCGCTGCGGAAGGTGCCGTAGGTCGTGATCGAGGGGAACGCCGCGCACACGGCGGCGTGCACCTGCTTGACGTTCTCGCTGACGCCGCTGGGCACCGACGTGCCGTTGGTGCAGTCACCGCCGAGGGCGAACGGCTCCTCGTTCGTGAGGTAGCCGGCGGTGACCCAGCGCGACTTGCCGCCGACGACGATCTCGTCACGGCCGTAGAGCTCGCGCCCCGTCACGAGGACCTTCTCACCGGCCTCGATCTCGCCGACCTGACGGGCCTTCTCGGTGGGGTCGGTCCAGAGGTTCAGGGTGCTGGCGATCCACAGGCGGTCCTCCGCCTCGGCGATGGCCCGGCGCGTCGACTCCGAGGACATCGTGACCTGGCTCTTCGACATCATGCTGGTGAGCTCGCCGCGGCCGGCTCCGCGGCTGACGGTCTGCTCACGCTTGGCAGGGGTGGAGGGCGACGCGGAGGCCGACGCGGACGTGGAGAGGGATGCGGACGCGGCGGCGGTGACGTCGTCGGTGCTGCTCGCGGGCTCGCCGGCGAGGACCCCGAGGGTCACCGCGGAGGCGGTCGCCAGGACGGCGAGCGGGCCGGCGATGACGGCGGCCCGGGGCATGCGGCGGGCATTGGCCTCCCGCTTGTGGCGATGATCTGCCACAGCGCTGAATCCTTTGCTGTTGCTGACAGGGACTGTGCCCTGCCGCACGGGGCGGCCGGGCACGAGCCCCGACTAAAGCACAGTGCGCGGAGCCTGTCCCAATTCCGTGCCAGTTTTCCCCAGGTGTTCCGAGTCACCCGCCGGTGGTCTCGGAGGCGTCCTCGCGCAGCAGGCAGTCGGTGCCGTCGGCGTCGTCGAGCCAGCCCTCGGGCAGGGCAACCTTGCTGCGGGGCGATCCCTGGCGCCCGCGCGGGGTGCCGAGGGCGTCGCGCGGAAACGGCTCGTGCGGGTCGAGTACGGCGAGCAGCCGGTCGAGGTCGGCGAGCGTCTCCACCATCGCCAGCGAGCGGCGCAGGTCCCCACCGGCCGCGAAGCCCTTGAGGTACCAGGAGACGTGCTTGCGGAGCTCCTTGCAGCCGCGCTCCTCCCCCATGTGCCGGCACAGCAGGTCCGCATGGCGACGCATCATCGCCGCGACCTCGCCGAGGGTGGGCAGGGTGGCGATGCTCTCGCCGGCGAACGCCGCCGCGAGATCGCGGAACAGCCAGGGCCGGCCCAGGCAGCCGCGCCCGACGACGACGCCCGCGACGCCGGTCTCCTCGACCATGCGCACCGCGTCGGCGGCCTCCCAGATGTCGCCGTTGCCGAGCACCGGGATGTCGACGTGCTCGACGAGCCGCGCGATGGCCTCCCAGTCGGCCTGCCCCGAGTAGGACTGCGCCACCGTGCGCCCGTGCAGGGCGATCGCGGCCACCCCGGACTCCTGTGCGATCCGGCCGGCGTCGAGGTAGGTCAGGTGGTCGTCGTCGATGCCCTTGCGCGTCTTCATCGTGACCGGGACGCCGTACGGCGAAGCGGCGGCCACCGCGTGCTCCAGGATCTGGCCGAGCAGCCCGCGCTTCCACGGCAGGGCACCGCCGCCGCCCTTGCGGGTCACCTTGGGCACGGGGCAGCCGAAGTTGAGGTCGATGTGCGCGACGCCGTACTCGCCGCACAGGATCTCGGCGGCCTTGCCGACGTAGACCGGGTCGGTGCCGTAGAGCTGGACCGAGCGCGTGGTCTCGAGCTCGTCGAATACCAGCATCTTCAGCGTCGTCTCGTCGCGCTCGACCAGCCCCCGCGAGGTGATCATCTCGCAGACGAACAGACCGGGGGCCCCCTGCGCACGCATCTGGTCCAGGCACAGGCGGCGGTAGGCCGCGTTGGTGATGCCCGCCATCGGTGCGAGCACCACGGGCGTCTCGACGTGAAGCGACCCGAGGGTCAGCGAGGACGGCACAGCGGTCATGGTGCCATTCTCCCGTCCGGGCGCACCGCGGCCCAAACCCGCCTGCTCAGGCGCCGCCGGAGCCCTTGCCTCTGCCCTTGCCCTTGCCCTTCTGAGGCTTGGTGATCTTGTTGATCTTGCCGGTCCAGGTGATCGGGTTGAACTCCTGCGAGGGTCGGAACGACACCGCCTTGAGCCTGGTCTTCGCGGGTGCCAGGAACACCAGGCACGCCTGGTGGGTGGCGCCGGGGCGGAACTGGCGCGGGAACGGCAGGCTCGGGCAGGGCTTGAAGCTGCCCTCGAACGTGGAGGCCTCGATCAGCCGATTGCCCGAGTCGACCCCGTAGAGCGGGACCGCGCGGCCCCCGAGGTTGGACGTCCCGACGTTGGTGAGCGTGGCGTAGACGAAGTAGGGGGTGGTCGAGCCGACCTGGTCGGAGAGCCGCCAGCCGGAGAACGACTCCTTGAACGTGGTCCTGACGATCCGCCTGACCGACACGTCGAGCGCGCCCACGATGCCCTGGCGCGGGCGGTAGGCGACGACAGCCTTCTCCCCCAGCCTGAGCCGGCTGCCCGGCTCGGTCAGCTCGACGCCGTCGGGCACCGGTAGGTACGGCTCCTCAGTGGGGGTCGGCGTGGGCGACGGAGACTGGCTGGTGCTCTCCCCCGACTCGCTCGGGTCGTCGCCTGAGTCGCCCGAGTCCTCCGAGCAGCCCACCAGCACGGCGCACATCAGCACCAGACTGCTGATCAGGACTACGGGGCGCACCATCCCTTCATTGTGCACCCCTGCGGCTCAGCAGCCGAGGAAGCGCTCCCCGAAGTAGGCCGAGATGCGGTCGAGGCCGATGCGCTCCTGCTCCATGGTGTCTCGCGCGCGCACCGTGACCGCGTCGTCCTCGAGGGTGTCGAAGTCCACGGTCACGCAGTACGGCGTGCCGATCTCGTCCTGGCGGCGGTAGCGCTTCCCGATCGCGCCGGCGTCGTCGAAGTCGACGTTCCAGAAGCGCCTCAGCTCGGCGGCCAGGTCACGCGCCTTGGGCGAGAGGTCGGCGTTGCGGCTCAGCGGGAGCACCGCCACCTTGACCGGGGCCAGGCGGGGGTCGAGGCGCAGCACGGCCCGGGTGTCGACGCCGCCCTTGGTGTTGGGCGCCTCGTCGACGTCGTAGGCGTCGATGAGGAAGGCCATCAGCGAGCGGGTCAGGCCGGCGGCCGGCTCGATGACGTACGGCACGTAGCGATCGCCGCTGGCCTGGTCGAAGTACGACAGGTCCTTGCCCGAGAACTTGCTGTGCTGGGTCAGGTCGTAGTCGGTGCGGTTGGCGATGCCCTCGAGCTCCTCGAAGCCGCGCTGGGAGAAGCCGAAGTTGTACTCGATGTCGACGGTGCGCTTGGCGTAGTGACTGAGCTTCTCCTTCGGGTGCTCGAAGTGGCGCAGGTTGGCGGGGTCGATGCCGAGGTCGATGTACCAGGCGGTGCGCTGGTCGATCCAGTACTGGTGCAGCTCCTCGTCCTCACCGGGCTTGACGAAGTACTCCATCTCCATCTGCTCGAACTCGCGCGTGCGGAAGATGAAGTTGCCCGGGGTGATCTCGTTGCGGAAGGACTTGCCGATCTGGGCGATCCCGAACGGCGGCTTCTGCCGGCTCGTGGTCACCACGTTGGCGAAGTTGAGGAAGATGCCCTGCGCGGTCTCGGGACGCAGGTAGTGCAGCCCGGACTCGTCCTCGATCACGCCGAGGTAGGTCTTGAGCATCATGTTGAAGGGCCGGGGCTCGGTCCACGCGCCGCGGGTGCCGCAGTTGGGGCAGGCCAGCTCCTTGAGGTCGACGGAGTCCGGGTCGACGGGGTCGCCTCCCTTGACGCTCTTCTTGGCGGCGTAGTCCTCTTGCATGTGGTCAGCGCGGAAGCGCTTGTGGCAGGACTGGCACTCGGTCAGCGGGTCGCTGAAGGTGCCGATGTGGCCCGAGGCCTCCCAGGTGCGGGTCGGCAGGATCACGCTGGAGTCGAGACCCACCACGTCCTGGCGGGCGGTCACCATCGCCTTCCACCACTGGCGCTTGATGTTCTCCTTCAGCTCCACGCCGAGCGGGCCGTAGTCCCAGGCGGACTTGGTGCCGCCGTAGATTTCCCCGCACGGGTAGACGAACCCGCGCCGCTTGCAAAGGGAGACGACCTGGTCGAGTGCGGTTGCCGGCTTCTGTGCCACGTAGGTGCTCCTGCTCGATGGGCCGACTGGCTGCCGGTCCCGGAACGGCTCAGCCTAACGACCGGGTCGACTCGACATTGAGCACGGTCCCCGGCTCGACCACCTCATAGGCGCTGGGCTCGTCCAGCGCCCTGCTCAGCAGCGGCACGGCGCCGAGCTTCACGTCGTAGGACGACAGCGCCCGGCGGTAGGCGCCCACGTGCTCCCAGCGCGTGGTCAGCACCCACAGGGTGGGGTCGTCGAGGTTGCGGCCGATCGTGCCGCCGACATACCCCGACCGCTGCGCGAGCAGCCCGTGCGCGGCCTCCAGCTCGGCCCGGAACGCGTCGCGCTCCCCCGCGTCCACCCGGAACCTGCTCATCACCAGCATGCGCCGAGCCTAGCCCAGAGTTGACAACCATTCTCAACCGGCCTGAGAATGATTCTCATGCGTAGGCGTCACCTCCTTCCCCTCGTCTGCCTTCCGCTCATGCTGACCGGATGCTCCGCCCTGGCCGAGGACACGCAGGGCGTGCAGGTGGCGACCGCGTTCTACCCCCTGCAGTACGTCGCCGAGCGCGTCGCCGGGGACCATGCGACCGTCGAGAACCTCACCCAGGTCGGCAAGGAGCCGCACGACCTGGAGCTCACGATCCAGGAGACCGCGCTCATCGCGCAGGCCGACCTGGTGGTCCACCAGGGCGGGTTCCAGCCGGCGGTCGAGGACGGGGTCGCCCAGAACGCCACCGGCGCGGTCCTCGACGTCACCGACGTGGTCGCGATGGTGCCGTTCGACGACGGGCACCACGGTGAGCACGAGGATGAGCACGAGCACGAGGGCCACGACCACGGCGACCTCGACCCGCACTTCTGGCTGGACCCGCTGCGCCTGGCCGACGTGGGCGACGCGGTCGCAGACGAGCTCGCGGACATCGACTCGGAGCACGCCGACGACTACCGCTCCCGCGCGCGGGAGCTCCGCGCGGACCTGGAGGCGCTCGACCGGGAGTACGCCGAGGCACTGGCGAGCTGCGCGCGTGACACCATCGTGGTCTCGCACGACGCCTTCGGCTACCTGGGCAAGTACGGGCTGCACCTGGAGCCGGTCGCCGGCCTCTCCCCCGAGGCGGAGCCGACAGTGGCCGACCTGGCTGAGCTGCAGGAGCTGGTCAAGGAGGAGGGGATCACGACCGTGTTCTCCGAGACCCTTGCCAGCCCTCGGTTCACGGGCCCACTCGCCGACGACCTCGGCATCACCACCGCCGTGCTCGACCCGCTCGAGGGCCTCACCAGCGAGAGCGCGGACGACGACTACCTGTCGATCATGCGGGACAACCTCGCCGCCCTCGAGAAGGCCAACGGATGTCGATGACAGCGCCCGTCCCCCCCATCGAGCTCACCGACGGCGCCGTGGCGATCGGCGGCCGGCCGATCCTGCGCGGCATCGACTTCCGGGTCGAAGGCGGGGAGTTCCTCGCCCTGCTCGGCGCCAACGGCTCCGGCAAGTCCACGCTGGTGCGCGCGCTGACCGGCCTGCGCACGCTCGCCCACGGCCGGCTGCGCCTGTTCGGCACCGACCTCCACGACTTCCGCGAGTGGCGCCGCGTCGGCTTCGTCCCGCAGCGCGCGGGCGCGACATCCGGCGTGCCCGCCTCGGTCTGGGAGGTGGTCGCCTCGGGCCGCCTCAACCACCGCCGGCTGCTGCGCCCGCTCTCGCGCGCCGACCGCGCGGCGATCGACGACGCCCTCGAGGTGGTCGGGCTCAGCGACCGGCGGCGCGACGGTGTCGGTCAGCTCTCGGGCGGGCAGCAGCAGCGCACGCTCATCGCGCGGGCGCTGGCCAGCGAGCCGGAGCTGATCTTCCTCGACGAGCCGACGGCCGGCGTCGACGTCCCGAACCAGCTGGCCCTGGCGCAGGCCCTGGGTGAGCTCAAGGCCCGCGGCGCCACCATCGTGCTGGTCACCCACGAGCTGGGCCCCCTGGCGCCACTGGTCGACCGGGCCGTGGTGATGCGCGACGGCCGCATCGCCTACGACGGCGCGCCGCTCACCGACCACGAGGTGCACGACCCGTGGCTCGCCGAGCCGCACACCGACCACCATCACCACCACCACGCGGAGGCGGAGCGCCACGACCACACGCCCCACGTCGCCTCTCCCCTGGAGGGCACGCCATGAGCCCGGCCGAGCTGTTCTCGCTCCCGTTCATGCAGCGCGCCCTGCTCGCGGCGCTGTTCACGGGGCTCGCGGCCCCGGCGGTCGGCACCTACCTGGTCCAGCGCCGCCTCGCGCTGATGGGCGACGGGATCGGTCACGTCGCCGTCACCGGCGTCGCGATCGGACTGCTGACGGGGACCTCCCCGACGTGGACCGCGGTGGTGGTGGCGGTCCTGGGCGCCATCCTGATCGAGGTGATCCGCGAGCGGGGCCACACCAACGGCGACGTCGCGCTCGCCCTCCTCTTCTACGGCGGTCTGGCCGGCGGAGTGCTGGTGACCGGTCTCGCGGGCCAGTCGGCCGCGGGGCTGCAGCAGTACCTGTTCGGCTCGATCACCACGATCTCGCCGGGCGACGTGCTGGTCACGGTCGGGTTGGCCGCCCTGGTGGTGGTCGTCTGCGTCGGCCTGGCCCCGCAGCTGTTCGCGGTGTCACAGGACCAGGAGTTCGCGCGCGTGGCCGGGCTCAACGTGCGGGTCTACAACGTGATGGTCGCGGTGCTGGCCGCCGTCACCGTGACCGTGGCCATGCGCACCGTCGGTCTGCTGCTGGTCTCGGCACTGATGGTGATCCCCGTGGCGACCTCCCAGCAGCTGACCCGGTCCTTCCGTACCACGCTCGGCGCGGCCATGCTGCTCGGGACGCTGGCCTCGGTCGGCGGGCTGGTCCTCGCGGCCTTCGCCTCCTACCGCGCCACGGTCGCCCCCGGCCCCACGATCGTGCTGCTCTCGCTCGCCGGCTTCGTCGTCACCTGGCCGATCGGCCTGTGGCTGCGCCGCCGGGCTCGCCTGAAGGAGCCGTTCGCGGGCCTCGACCCGATCGAGCACGAGGTCACCGACGAGCACCCGCACGACCACGGCCCCGACTGCGGCCATGCCGCCGTCCCGCACGGCGACCACATCGACTACGTCCACGACGGCCACCGGCACGCACCCCACGGAAGGCACTATGACGAGCACTGACCCGGCGCCGCCGACCTTGCGGCCCACCAAGCAGCGGCTCGCGGTCGCCGCGGCGATGGCCTCCTTCGACGACTTCCGCTCCGCCCAGGAGATCCACGAGCTGCTCGGACGCCTGGGCGAGCCGGTCGGCCTGGCCACGGTCTACCGCACGCTGCAGCGCATGGTGGAGACCGGCGAGGTCGACCTGCTCCGCACCGAGGACGGCGAGGCGATCTACCGCCGGTGCTCCGATGCGCACCACCACCATCTGGTCTGCCGCGGCTGCGGGGCCACCGTGGAGGTCGAGGGACCGGCGGTGGAGCGCTGGACCCGAGCGATCGCCGACGAGCACGGCTTCGCCGACGTCAGCCACACCCTGGAGATCTTCGGCACCTGCGCGTCGTGCCGCTAGCCGCCCACTAGGAGAGGGGCAGCCGCACCCGGAAGGTGCTGCCGCGGCCGATCTCGCTGTCGACGTCGATGCGGCCACCGTGGCCCTCGACGATGCTGCGGGCGATGCTGAGCCCGAGTCCCACGCCCTGGATCGACTGCTCCTCGGCGTGCTGCGACCGGAAGAAGCGCGTGAAGAGGCGATCCCGGTCGGCGGCGTCGATGCCGACGCCGGTGTCGGTGACGGCGATCTCGACCCGGTTGACGTCGGTGCCGAGGGCGACGGTGACCCGGCCTCCCGGCTCGGTGTACTTGATCGCGTTGGACAGCAGGTTGTCGAGGACCTGGGCGATCCGCTGCGGGTCCACCCTGAGCATCAGCCGCTGCGGTGTCCGCAGGCCGAGGGTGACGCCGCGATCGCGGGCGTGGGGCTCGGCGGCCTGGACGGCCTGCCGGACGATCTGCACCAGGTCGCACTCGACCCGCCGGAAGTACATCGCTTCGTCGTCGATCTGGCCGGTGTGCAGAAGGTCCTCGACGAGGCGCTGCAGCCGCTCGGTGTTGCGGACCACGACCTCGAGCTGGGAGCGGACCTGGGGGTCGAGGTCGTGGCGCTCGAGCAACAGCATCGCGTACCCGTGGATGGAGGTGAGCGGGGTGCGCAGCTCGTGCGAGACCAAGCTGATGAACTCGTCCTTGACCGTCAGCGCGCGCATGAGCTCCGTGACGTCGGTGTAGGCGAGCGCCGCACCCGCCAAGTCGCCCGACGCGTCGCGCACCGCCCGTGCCGAGACCGACAGCGCCCGCCGTGACACCGGGTCGTCGCCCACCCAGATCCGGAGGTCGTCGAACTCCTCCCCCATGGAGGCGAGCGTCGAGGGCATGTCCTGGGTGGGGACCTCCGTGCTCCCGTCGGCGTCGTAGACGAGGCCGAGCTGGCCGGCCATCCCGGCGTGCCCCTCGGGGTAGGCCAGGCGCATGAAGTCGCCGTGCCTGCGGTTGTAGGCCTGGTAGGCGCCCTCCGCGTCCAGCAGCACCAACCCCACGTCGACGCTGTCGAGGATGGCCGCGGAGACCCGCCGTTCGTGCTGCAGGCGGCTGACCGCCAAGGCCATCGCCATCGCGGCCACGACCGCGACCAGGACCGAGAGGACCATGCGGGAGACGTTGGGACCGTCGAGGCCGAAGTAGAGGAAGTTCGGGACCCCGACGAGCAGGACTGCCGCCACCGCGGTGACCACGACTCCGCGGCGCCCGAAGTAGCGGCCGAGGTAGAGCCCCGGCAGCACCATCAGCACGGCCGAGCCGCCGCCCTGCGCGTCGAGCCGGAACAGCCCGATGACCAGCAGGTCGGCGACCGCCAGAGCCGCGGGGCTCGCCGCGGGCAGCCGGTCCCACGGCAGCACGAACGCCGCCAGCGTCACGACCACCAGCAGGCCGGCGCCGACCCGGGGCCAGGGGCCGCTGTCGACGTCTCCGAGGAAGCGCAGTCCCAGGTCCAGGGCGAAGAGCAGGGCGCACAGCGATTGGGACACCGCCGGTCGGGCGAAGGCGTCGGGCGCTGTGGACGGGCTGGTCAGGTCACCGCGCCCCGTCCCGATCTCGCGCACCGCCATGCACGGCTCCCTCCGCTCGGCCTCTGGCACACCCTGGCAGAGAGTCGCCGTCGCCAGCCAGCACGACGTGCGCACCGGGCCGAGCCCGAGCGGACTAGGAGGTGAAGTTCGGCTCGGCGCCACCGTAGCGGCGGTCCCGGCCGGCGTAGATCTCGATCGCCTGCCACAGGGAGCGGCGGTCGACGTCGGGCCAGAGGATGTCGGTGAAGACCAGCTCGCTGTAGGCCGCCTGCCAGAGCATGAAGTTGGACAGCCGCTGCTCGCCCGAGGTGCGCCAGACCAGGTCGGCGTCGGACTGCTCGGGCACGTAGAGGTGGCGGGCGAAGGTCCGCTCGTCGACCTTGTCGGCCTTGAGCCGCCCGGCCGCCACCTCCTGGGCGATCCGGCGGGCGGTGTCGGCGAGCTCCGCGCGGCCGCCGTAGTTGACGCACATCGTGAGCGTCAGCACGTCGTTGTCCTTCGTGAGCTCCTCGGCGACCTGCAGCTCGCGGATCACCGACTTCCACAGCCGCGGCGCCCGGCCGGCCCACCGCACGCGGACGCCGAGCTCGTGCATCTCGTCGCGCCGCCGCCGGATCACGTCGCGGTTGAAGCCCATGAGGAACTTGACCTCGTCGGGCGAGCGCGACCAGTTCTCGGTCGAGAAGGCATAGGCCGAGACCGCCTTCACGCCGATCTCGATCGCCCCCTCGACCACGTCGAAGAGCGAGCTCTCGCCCTGCTCGTGGCCCTTGGTGCGCGGCAGCCCGCGCTCCTTGGCCCACCGGCCGTTGCCGTCCATGACGATCGCCACGTGTGCCGGGACCAGGTCCTTTGGGATCGTGGGTGGCCGCGCGCCCGACGGGTGCGGGGTCGGCTTGCGGACGGCTCGCTTCACGGGGCGACGCTATCGCTCGACGTGCTCCAGCGAGCGCAGGCCTCGTTCGAGGTGCCACTGCAAGAACGCCGACACCAGACCGCTGGCCTCGCGAAGCTGCCGGGCATCCGCCGCCTCGACGACCGGCCAGTCCCCGGTAAGCAGGGCACTCATCGTCGCGATCACCTGGGGCGAGGGGTTGGCCGAGCCCGGCAGCCGGCAGGTCGTGCACAGCATCCCGCCCATCGACGGGTTGAACCACTTGTGCGGGCCCTCGATCCCGCAGTGGGCGCACGCGTCGAACGACGGTGCGTAGCCGGCCACCGCGAGCGAGCGGAGAAGGTAGGAGTCGAGGATCTGTCCCGGCCGGTGCTCGCCGGCCGCCATCGCCCGCAGGCCGCCCACCAGCAGCAGGAACTGCTGCAGCGAGGGCTGCTTCTCCTCCGAGACCAGCCGCTCGGCTGTCTCGAGCATCGCGGTGCCCGCGGTGTAGCGCTCGTAGTCGGCGCCTAGACCCGAGGAGAACGCGGACTTGGTCTCGGCCTGGGTGATCGTGTCGAGGTTGCGCCCCTCCGCGAGCTGCAGGTCGACGTGGGTGAACGGCTCGAGCCGGGAGCCGAACCGCGACGTCGTGCGGCGTACCCCCTTGGCGACGGCGCGCACGCGCCCGTTGCTGCGGGTCAGCAGGGTGATGATGCGGTCGGCCTCCCCCAGCTTGTGGGTGCGCAGGACGATCGCCTCGTCGCGGTAGAGAGGCACCCTCCCATTCTGCCCGCTAGGTGGCCGTGCGGCGGCTGCGACGCGGCGTCTTCCAGCAGCGGAGTGCGAAGGCGGCCGCCTCGGCGTTCAACCGCTCCGGCCGCAGCCGCCACTCCAGGATGCTCTCGGCCCGGACGAAGGTGGCCTGCGGCAGCTCCTCGGCCAGCATCGCGGCGTCGGCCGCGGGGTGGATCGGGTCGGCCGGATGCCCGACCACCAGGGCGGGCACCCGGATCCCGCGCCGCTGCCGCGAGGGCGGTGCGATCCGCCCGAAGAACAGCCCGTGCACCACCGCCGCCATGGCGTCGGCCCGCTGGTCCAGCGTGTCCAGGACGATGCCGGCCCAGAACGGCACGATCCCCCGCGGGACCGGCCGGGTCAGCCGACGTACGGCGGTGATCGTGAACGGCAGGAACCGCGCGGAGAACAGCACCGGCCCGAACGCGAGGATCCCGGCCTCGAGCGCGTTGTCCAGGACGGGCATCTCGCACATCAGGCCGCGCACGCGATCGGGGGCGATCACCGCGACCTCGAGCGAGACGTTGGCGCCCAGCGAGGTCCCGCCGATGACGGCCTGCGGTGCCCCGAGGTGGTCGAGCAGCGCCACGACCTGCTCGGCGAAGGCGGTCGTCGAGTAGACGAGCGGGTCCGCCGGACGGTCGGAGCGACCGTGGCCGAGCAGGTCGAGGGTGACCACGTGCAGGCCCTCGGCGGCCAGCGCCCGCGCGAGCGGCTGCTGCATGCGACGCGGCATCAGCTGTCCGTGCAGCAGGACCACCCAGGCGTCGCCGGCGCCGTACTCGGTGTACTCCAGCCGGTCCCGGCCATGGTCGCCGTCGATGAAGAGCTGGCCGATGCGTTCGGAGACGAGCATGCCCGCAGGCTAAAGCATGTCCGGGCCGCGGCCCGGGTACCGCGAGCCATGAGCACTCACGGACAGGATCGACCGATCGACCTCGGCGGCACCCCCGCCGGCGAGAACCTCGACCCAGCCGACGTCGAGGAGCGCCTCGACGTCTCCCCGGAGGAGCAGGTCAACCGCGCGGAGCGGCGCGGCGAGGACGACCTGGACCTGCGCGACGAGGAGTAGCGCTAGGACGGGGCCAGCTTCTCGGGCAGCAGCTTGTGGGTGCCGTCGCACCACGGCTTGCGTGCGGACTTGTCGCATCGGCACAGCGCGGTCACCCGGCGCGTGGTCTCGTGCAGCTCGCCCGCGGAGTCCTGGATGACGTGCTTGCCCCTCAGGAGCATCGGGCCGCCGGGGCAGAGCACGACGTCGGCGTGCTCATAGTTGGGTACGTCGCTCATGTCCCGACCCCCCAGCGGGCGAGCAGGGTCTCGGCGAGCCGGTCCTCCAGGTCCAGGCATGCGAACGCGCCGAAGTAGACGTCGTCGCGCAGCTCCGGCTCTACGGCCAACAGCGCGCCGCAGATGGCGCGCACCGCGAGCTGCTCGTGCACCGCGTCGGCCTCGACGTGCTCGTCGTAGTAGTCGATCATCTCGCGGGCCATCCCCAGCCGGTCGAGTCCCTGGGCCATCTGGCGCGAAGGCACCGAGCTGGTCGCCTCGAAGGCCGCGAGGTGCCCCAGCGCGGCGCCGCGCAGGCGGCGGTGCAGGCCCAGCAGCGACATCGCGTTGTTCTGCTCGAGGACCTCCACCGGCACGTCGTCGACGTAGGCGCCGTACTCGGAGCGCAGGCCGATGGCCTCCATCCCGCTCACGAACAGGTGCGAGTGCAGGCGGTTGGGGTCGCCGGAGCCGTACTCGTCGTACTGCAGCTCCATCAGCGCCGCCTTGGGTGCGGTCGGCAGCCGGGGCACGACGAAGGCCGTGGGGTCAGCCTCCTTGAGGTGGTAGACCGAGCGCAGGCGGAAGAGGTCCAGGACCTGCTGCTCGTCGGCCTCGGTCTGCACGAAGCGTGCGAGCGAGCGTCCGTCGTGGCCACCGATGAACGCGAAGAAGTCGTCCGCGAAGTCGTCGCGGGGCTCGTGCGGGCTCGTGTAGGACTCCCAGCGCGTGCGCAGCCGGGCCTCGAGGTCCACCTCGAGCGCACGCCGCACGGCGAGCAGGTCGGGGTCCCACTCCGCGGTGTCGTCGACGTCGTCGAAGCCGCGGTAGGCCAGCTCGTACAGGGCCCACAGCGTGATGGCGGCGTCCTCGGGCCCGTCGGCCTCCGGGTGCGCGCGGGCCACGGGCTCGGCGGGGATGGCGCGCATCGACTCGAACACCGCCGCGCTCAGCGGACCGCGCGGCTTGGGAAGCATCATGCCCGCTCAGTACCCGCCCGGGAGGGGCCCGAAAACCTACGAACGCATGGCATCCGCCACCCCTCGGGGTGATTTCCCCCAAGCACCCCTTGGGGTGGACGAGGGCTCGGCGCAGCCGTCCTAGCGTCACAAGGGATGAGGAACGAGCCTCATCTCGGGAAGGAGGCGCCTGATGACAGCTGCACCCACCGCCCGGCGCGGACCCCGGCGCCTCGACGGCGACCGCGGGCTCACCAGGGCCGAGCGCAGCGAGCGCACCGCGGCGCTGCTGGAGGCCGCCGCCGAGTCCACCGACCCCGTCGAGAGCCGGGCTCTGCTCGACGAGGTCATCGTGATCAACCGCGGCGTCGCGGAGTCCGTGGCCTCGCGCTACTACGACCGCGGCGTCGACCGCGAGGATCTGCGGCAGGTCGCCTACGAGGGGCTGACCAAGGCCGTCCGCCGGTTCGACCCCCATACCCGCAACGACCTGCTCACCTTCGCGGTCCCCACCATCCGCGGGGAGCTGCTGCGCTACTTCCGCGACCGGGGCTGGACCGTCCGACCGCCGCGGCGCGTCCAGGAGCTCCAGTGGCGCGTCAACCAGGCCATCGAGTCGCTCGAGGGTGAGCTGGGCCGCACGCCGACGTCCCGCGAGATCGTGGAGCGGCTCGGCATCACCGACGGCGAGTACCGCGAGGCGCTCGAGGCCTTCGGCTCCTTCCAGCCCGCCTCGCTGGACCAGCCCGTCACCGCCGACTCCGCGACGAGCATCGGCGACCTGCTGCCGGCCACCGACCGCGAGATCAGCGCCAGCGAGGCCCGCCTCACTCTGGCGCCCGTCGTACGCCGGCTGTCCGAGCGCGACCGGCGCGTCCTGCACCTGCGCTTCTTCGACGACCTCACCCAGGAGGAGATCGGCCGGGACCTCGGCGTGACCCAGATGCAGGTCTCCCGCCTGCTCAGCCGGATCCTCGGCACCCTGCGTCACGAGATCGGAGCCGAGCTCTCCCCGCCCGCACGCCGCGCGAGCGCCTGAGCCGGCCGGGTGGCCTGCATGACGGCCACCGACGTGGGCACCGTAGCGCCATGACCGACCTGCGCGCGCTCGTGCTGTCCTGC
This sequence comes from Nocardioides sp. cx-169, assembly GCF_021083605.1. Taxonomy (NCBI): domain Bacteria; kingdom Bacillati; phylum Actinomycetota; class Actinomycetes; order Propionibacteriales; family Nocardioidaceae; genus Nocardioides; species Nocardioides sp. cx-169. The sequence continues at coordinate 158,646 of NZ_JAJNRO010000005.1, read as the reverse complement.
ACCCTCACGCCGTCGCCCACCGAGTCCTGCGCCACGCTGAAGAGCGAGGAGTACCCCGCGACATGAAGATCGGCTACTTCCTCTCCTGCGAGGAGTACACCCCCGCCGAGCTGGTCGAGCAGGCGGTCGCCGCCGAGCGCGCCGGCTTCGAGGCCCTGTGGATCAGCGACCACTTCCACCCCTGGAACGACGAGCAGGGCCAGAGCCCGTTCGTCTGGAGCGTCATCGGGGCCCTGTCGCAGGCGTGCTCGCTGCCCGTCACGACGGCGGTCACCTGCCCCACCGTGCGCCTCCACCCCGCGGTGATCGCCCAGGCCGCGGCCACCGCGTCGGTGATGCTCAACGGGCGGTTCGTGCTCGGCGTCGGCACCGGCGAGGCCCTCAACGAGCACGTGCTCGGCGACGCCTGGCCGTCGTACGACGTGCGCATGGAGATGCTCGAGGAGGCCGTGGCGCTCATCCGGCGCCTGTGGGAGGGAGACTTCGTGACCACGCGCGGCACGCACTACGAGGTCAGCAACGCGCGGATCTACACGCGACCCGACAGCCCTCCGCCCGTCTACGTCAGCGGCTTCGGCCCCAAGGCGGTCGACGACCTGTCCCGGTTCGCCGACGGCTTCATGTCCACCACGCCCGACGCGGAGATGGTGCACCGTTTCAAGGACGCGACCGGCGGCAAGCCGGCGCAGGCCGGCTGCAAGGTCGCCTGGGCCGAGACCGAGGACGAGGGCATCGACCACGCCCACCGGCTGTGGGCCAACTCCGGACTGCCCGGCGAGCTCTCCCAGGTGCTGCCCTCCGTGCGCCACTTCGAGCAGGCGTCCACTCTGGTCACCCGGGAGGCCACGGCCGAGAGCGTGGTCGCCGGCCCCGACCTGGAGCCGCACCTCGCCCAGCTGCGCGAGTATCGCGACGCCGGCTTCGACGAGGTCTACGTCGCCAACATGGGACCGCACTTCCGCGACATGATCGAGGCCTACGGCCGCGATGTCCTTCCCACCCTGAGGAGTGATGGATGAGCACCACCGAGCGCACGGTCCACGCCACGCCCGAGCAGGTCTGGGACGTCCTCAGCGACGGCTGGCTCTACCCGCTGTGGGTCGTGGGGGCCTCGCGCATGCGCGACGTCGACGACACCTGGCCCGAGGTCGGAGCGCGGCTGCACCACTCGGTCGGCGCGTGGCCCGCCCTCATCGACGACAACACCGAGGTCGAGGAGTGTCGACCGCTGCGGATGCTGCGCATGCGCGCCCGCGCCTGGCCCACCGGCGAGGCCGACGTGACGCTGCACCTCGAGCCCGTCGGCGCAGAGACCCGCATCGTGATGGAGGAGAACGCCGTCAGCGGGCCCGCCGTACTCATCCCCAAGCCGCTGCAGGACCCCCTGCTGGCCTGGCGCAACGTCGAGTCGCTGCGGCGCCTCGCCTACCTGTGCGAGCGCCGGGCTGCCCGATGAGCCGACCGTGAGCCGGCACGACGCGATCGTCGTCGGCGCCGGCCCCAACGGGCTGGTCGCCGCCAACCGGCTGATCGACGCCGGCTGGTCGGTGCTGGTCCTCGAGGCACAGCCGACCGTGGGCGGCGCCGTCCGCAGCGACCGCGAGCTCGACCCCGACTTCGTGCACGACACCTTCAGCGCGTTCTACCCACTGGCTGCCGCGTCGAGCGGCATCGCGTCGTTCCGCCTGGAGGAGCACGGCCTGCGGTGGCGGCATGCTCCGGCCGTCCTCGGCCACCCGACGCCCGACGGGCGGTGGGCGGTGCTGCACCGCGACCGCCAGGTGACGGCTGCGCTCATGGACGAGCAGCACGCAGGAGACGGCCGGCTGTGGCTGGACCTCTGCGAGAGCTGGGACCGCATCGGCGGCCCGCTCATCGACGGACTGCTCACGCCATTCCCCCCGGTGCGGGCCGGGGTCTCCATGCTGACCCGGCTGCGGGCGGCCGGTGGTCTGGAGCTGGTCCGGACCCTGCTCACACCCGCTGCCGACCTGCGCCACCGCTTCGGCGGCGCCGCTCCTGGGCTGCTGATCGCGGGCAACGCCGGCCACGCGGACCTGCCGCTGGACGGCTCGGGCTCGGGGGCCTTCGGGATCCTGATGACGATGCTCGGGCAGACCGTGGGCTTCCCGGTGCCCGAGGGTGGCGCCGGGCGGCTCACCGAGGCACTCGCGCGTCGGCTCGAGTCCAAGGGCGGCGAGATCCGGTGCGATGCGGAGGTGGAGCGGGTCGTCGTCGAGCACGGCCGCGCGGTCGCAGCGCTGACCACCGACGGGCGCCGTCACGACGCCGGGCGCGCGGTGGTCGCCGACGTGATCGCGTCGCGCCTCTTCGGCGGCCTCGTCCCCGGGGTCGACCTCCCCGAGCGGGTGAGCCGCGGGATGCGCGACTTCCAGCTGGACCCCGGCACGGTCAAGGTCGACTGGGCGCTCGACGGGCCGGTCCCGTGGGCCAGCGCCCCGCCGTACGCGCCCGGCACCTTCCATGTGGCCGACTCGGTCGCGCAGATGAACGAGGCCACCGGCCAGGTCGCGGCGGGTGTGCTGCCGGCGGCACCCTTCCTGCTCGCGGGCCAGATGACCACCTCGGACCCCACCCGCTCCCCCGCCGGCACCGAGTCGCTGTGGGCCTACACGCACGTGCCACAGCCGGGCCGCATGGTGCGCGACGTCGGCGAGGAGGTGCGCGGCGAGTGGGACGCCTCGGACCTGGAGCGCTTCGCGGACCGGATCCAGGACCGCATCGAGCGGCTCGCCCCCGGCTTCGAGGTGCGCATCCGCGCCCGACGGGTGCTGGGGCCGCACGAGCTGGAGCGCCGCAACGCCAACCTGGTGGGCGGCGCCATCAACGGTGGCACCTCGCAGCTGCACCAGGAGCTCTTCCTGCGTCCCGTGCCCGGCCTGCGTGGACGACCCGAGACCGGAATCGCCGGGCTCTACCTCGGCTCCGCCTCAGCCCACCCCGGCGGCGGCGTGCACGGCGCCCCCGGCATGAACGCCGCCCGCGCCGCCCTCCTCCACCACCGCCTGCGCCGCCTTCGCCGCTGACCGCGACGGCCGCGGCGCTGCATCATTTGCGCGGGCCCGGGGACCGGAGGCCATGGCACTCGTCTCCCTGTGGCAGGACCGGCACCCCGCGCGTGACCTCGAGCAGCAGCCCGTGGAGGGCCACGCGGACGTGGTGGTGGTCGGCGGAGGCATCACCGGTCTCATGACGGCCCTGCTGCTGGGGCGTGCCGGACGGTCGGTGACGCTCCTCGAGGCCGAGCACGTCGGGCACGGCACCACCGGCCGCTCGACGGCCAAGGTCAGCCTCCTCCAGGGGACCCAGCTCTCACAGATCGCCCAGCGGCACGCCGCCGACGTCGTGGTCGACTACGTCGTCGCCAACACCGAGGCGCAGGCATGGGTGGCCCGCTTCTGCGACGACCACCAGGTCGACGTGCAGCGCCGCCCGGCCTACACCTACGCCCACGGCAGCCGCGGCCGGACCGCCGCACGGCGTGAGCTCACGCTGGCCCGGCGAGCCGGCTTGGACGCGACCTGGCAGGACGAGCTCGACCTCCCCTTCCCCACCGCCGGGGCCGTGCGCCTGGACAACCAGCTGCAGCTGGACCCGATGGAGCTGCTGCACGCCCTGGCCGAGCAGGCGACGGCACACGGGGTCCGAATCGTGGAGGGTGCGCGGGTGCTCAAGGTCCGCTCGGAGGACCGGGTCCGGGTCGAGACCGAGTCCGGCACGATGGTCGCCGACCGCCTCGTCGTGGCGACCAACATGCCGATCCTGGACCGCGGCGGTTTCTTCGCGCGCGCCCACCCGGCGCGCTCCTACGGCATCGCGTTCGCCACCGACCAGCCGCGCGTCGACGGCATGTACCTCTCCGCGGACGCGCCGTCCCGCTCGCTGCGCGACGTCCCCACCGCGGACGGCTCGCTGCTGCTCGTCGGCGGCGCGGGGCACACCACCGGCCGGGGTGCCCCCGAGTCCACCCGCTTCGACTCCCTGCGCCGGTGGACCGCCGAGCACTACCCCGGCGCCCGGGAGACCCACGCCTGGTCGGCGCAGGACTACGTGCCGGCACACGCGCTGCCTTACGTCGGACCGCTGGTCCCCCGTCAGGAGCGCATCCTGGTCGCCGGCGGCTACTCCAAGTGGGGCATGACCAACGGGGTCGCGGCCGCGCTGGCCCTCGCCGCCGAGATCCTCGGCGGACACATCGAGTGGGCGCGGGTGATGCGCACGTGGAGCCGCCACGAGGTCTCCGGCGCGCCGGAGCACCTGCGGATCAACGGCGAGGTCGGCTTCGAGATGGCCCGCGGCTGGGTGCGCCCGCTCCGCCCGGCGAGCGAGGGTCCCCAGGAGGGCACGGGCCGGGTCCGCTACGACCACCTCGGCGCCCCCACCGCCGAGGCGACCGTGAACGGTCACACGGCCCGGGTGTCGGCGGTCTGCACGCACCTGGGCGGCATCGTGCGCTTCAACGACGCCGAGCGCACCTGGGACTGCCCCCTGCACGGGTCGCGCTTCGGTCCGGACGGCGAGGTCGTCGAGGGACCCGCGGTCTGCGGGCTCCGTAGGGCCTAGCCGCTGCGGACAGGTGGTGGCGAGAGCGCCTGGTGGTGTGGCCGCCGACGGGCTGCGGGCCACCCCCCGCTGACCCGTCACAGACTTCTGACGGGTCAGCGGTCAGAGGGTGGTGGCGCCGCGGTTGACCGCGCTCACGACCGCCTTCAGCGAGGCGGTCACGATGTTGGCGTCGACGCCGACGCCCCAGAGGACCTGGTCGCCGACCGCGCACTCGACGTACGCCGCGGCCATGGCGTCGCCGCCCGAGGAGAGCGCATGCTCGTGGTAGTCGAGCACCCGGACGTCGAAGCCACCGCCGAGCCCGGTGCGGGGCAGCTCGTTGATCGCGTTGACGAACGCCGCGATCGGGCCGTTGCCGGACCCCTCCAGGGTGCGGACCTCGCCGTCGACGTAGACGTTCACGCTCAGCGCGTCCTTCTCGCCCTCGGCGGAGCTGGTGTGCACCGAGTTGAGCCGCAGCGGCGCCTCGCGGTCGAGGTACTCGCTGCGGAACACGCCCCAGATCTCGTCGGGAGACACCTCGCCGCCCTCGGCGTCGGTGCGCTGCTGGATCACTCGGCTGAACTCGATCTGCGCGCGTCGCGGCAGGTCGAGCTTGTGCTCGGCCTTGAGGATGTAGGCCACCCCGCCCTTGCCGGACTGGCTGTTGACCCGGATGACCGCCTCGTAGCTGCGGCCCACGTCCTTGGGGTCGATCGGCAGGTAAGGCACCGCCCACGGCTGCTCGTCGACGCTCACGCCGGCGGCGGCCGCGTCGCGCTCCATGGCCTCGAAGCCCTTCTTGATGGCGTCCTGGTGTGATCCGGAGAAGGCGGTGTAGACCAGGTCACCGCCGTAGGGGTGGCGCTCGGCGACCGGCAGCTGGTTGCAGTACTCCACCGTGCGTCGGATCTCGTCGATGTCGGAGAAGTCGATCTGCGGGTCGACGCCCTGGCTGAACAGGTTGAGCCCCAGCGTGACGAGGCAGACGTTGCCGGTGCGCTCGCCGTTGCCGAACAGGCAGCCCTCGATGCGGTCGGCGCCGGCGAGGTAGCCCAGCTCCGCCGCGGCGACGGCCGTGCCGCGGTCGTTGTGGGGGTGCAGTGACAGGACGACGTGCTCGCGGTGGGCGAGGTGGCGGTTCATCCACTCGATGGAGTCGGCGTAGACATTGGGCGTGGCCATCTCGACGGTCGCCGGCAGGTTGATGATCACCGGCTTGTCGGCCGTGGGCCCGAAGACCTCCAGCACCTCGTTGCAGACGCGCACGGCGAACTCGAGCTCGGTGCCCGTGTAGGACTCGGGGCTGTACTCGTAGAACACCTGCGTCTGCGGGATCGTCTCCTCGTACTTCTTGCACAGCCGGGCGCCCTGGACGGCGATGTCGGTGATGCCGTCCATGTCCAGCCCGAACACCACGCGCCGCTGCAGCGTGGAGGTGGAGTTGTACAGGTGGACGATGGCCTGCTTCGCCCCGGCGATGGCCTCGTAGGTGCGCCCGATGAGCTCCTCGCGCGCCTGGGTGAGGACCTGGATCACCACGTCGTCGGGGATCAGGTCCTCCTCGATGAGCTGGCGGACGAAGTCGAAGTCCGTCTGGCTCGCGCTCGGGAACCCGACCTCGATCTCCTTGTAGCCCATGGCCACCAAGAGCTCGAACATCGTCCTCTTGCGCGATGGCGACATCGGGTCGATGAGCGCCTGGTTGCCGTCACGCAGGTCGACCGCGCACCAGCGCGGCGCCTGGGTGATGGCCCGGTCCGGCCAGGTGCGGTCGGCGAGCGCGACGGGGGTGAACGGCTCGTAGCGCCCGAACGGCATGGGGCTGGGCTGCTGGGGGTTGCGGTGCTGGGTGTGGGTCATGGTTCCTCGCGGGTGTGGTGCCGATGTCGGCCGGTCGCACGCCTCACTCCGCAGCGAGGGGGTCCGGCTCTGGCTCAGACCTCGCTGCGGCAGCGAAGGAGAAGCTGGCGCATCGTCATGACGCCAGGACTGTACCGCAACCGCAGCTTCACCCGATCGGGTGGAACCCATAAGAGGGTGGTTTGACGGCGTCGCTACGAGGGCAGGAAGCCAGCACTCACCACTTGGAAGGATGCACGTGACCACACTCGACTGGCCCCTCGTCCTGACCCTCGCCGTCGCCGCCGCCGTTCTTGTCGGGGTCGTCGGCGGCTACCTGTCGGCACGTCTCGCCGTGATCGGCTCGGAGCGTCGGCTCAACCGGCCGGCGATGAGCATGCCGGTCGCGGTCGCGGCGGACGTCCCGGCCGATGTCTGACGGCGACTGGATGGTGGCGGCGGTCCTGCTGATCGGTGTCCCGCTCGCAGTGTGGGCCGGCGTATCGATGCTGCGCCGCCGTCCCTGAGATGGCGACGGAGCGGTTGACGGGCCGCTGCATGCGAGCTGGGCCTTGGGGCACCGGCCGATCATGACGGGGCGGCAGCGTATGGACTTCAGCCAACTCACGATCGAATACGACGATCGTGTGCTGACCCCGCGAGCCTGGACCACGATGCAGTCGCAGTGGGCGGCCGAGCTGATCCCCGACGCCCCCGTGGGTCGAGTCCTCGAACTGTGCGCCGGAGCCGGTCACATCGGGCTCCTGGCCGTGTGGCTGGCCAACCGCCCGCTCGTCTGTGTGGACCTCAACCCGGCGGCCTGTGAGCTGACCCAGGTCAACGCCTCCATGGCCGGCCTGGCCGACGACGTCGAGGTGCACTGCGGCGACCTCGCCGAGGTCGTGCCGTCAGAGCAGTTCGGGGTCGTGATCGCCGACCCGCCCTGGGTACCCGCGGCCGAGACCCAGCGCTTCCCCGAGGACCCGCTCCTGGCCATCGATGGCGGCGAGGACGGCCTGAGCGTGGCTCGGCTCTGCCTCGCGGTCGCGGCCGAGCGGGTCGCCGACGGAGGGCACGTGCTGATCCAGCTCGGCTCCTCCGAGCAGGCGCAGCGTCTCTCCTCGGAGGGGTGCGCCGACAGCCTGCGGCTGATCGAGATCCGCGACGGAGAGCGAGGAGTCGTCGCCAGGTTCGACCGCGTCGCCTAGACCAACGACCGCCCCTCACCCCTGCGGGTGGGCCCCTCCGGGAGCACTCACCCTCGGGGGTGTGTCGGGCAGCAAGCACACGGGTTCACTCTCGTAAGACACAAGATCGAGGGAGTCATGACGATCACCGCACTGGGGCGCACGGTCCCGAGGGAATTCCGAAGCCAGGAAACGGCTCGGCTCTTCGCGACCTTCCCTGACTTGGACGAGCGCGAGCGGGAGGCGGTGATCGAGCAGATCGTCGTCCTCAACATCCAGGTGGCGCACGCCATCGCGCGGCGCTACCAGAACCGCGGCGTGCCGGTCGAGGACCTCGAGCAGGTCGCCTGCCTGGCCCTGGTGCGGGCCGCACAGCGCTTCGACCACACGATGGACCGGGACTTCCTCTCCTACGCCGTGCCGACCATGACCGGCGAGGTGAAGCGCTACTTCCGCGACCACGGCTGGACCATCCGTCCGCCGCGCCGGATCCAGGAGATCCAGTCGCGGGTGATCGCCGAGCACAAGCAGGGCACCGTCGACGGGCGGCCGCCGACGCCCCGCGAGATCGCGGAGCGCCTCGACCTCGACATCGACGACGTCACCGAGGCGCTGAGTGCGGCCGTCTGCTTCCAGCCGATCTCGATCGACCAGGCGGTCGAGGCCGACAGCATGGAGTCGCTCTCGGACTTCCTGACGGTCGACGACTCGGGCGCGCAGGACGCCGCCGAGGCGCGCGCGCTCCTTGCGCCCGTCCTCAGGCACCTCTCGCGCGACGAGGTGCGGCTGCTCGCGATGACCTACGCGCAGGGGATGACCCAGCAGCAGATCGGTGAGGCCATCGGCGTCACGCAGATGACGATCTCGCGCAGGCTGACCCGGCTCATCGCCCGGCTACGCACCGAGCTGGGCGTCGACCTGCAGGCCGTGGCCTGACCGCTACGTCGGTTGCTGCCCGGCCAGCCCTGGGCCCTCCGCCCCGCGGCGCCGGTCGATCCGTGCCAGGACCGGCTTGGCGGTGACGCCGTGCACGAGCACCGAGAGCACGATGGTGAAGCCCACCGTCGACCACAGCCAGCGCAGCTCGTCGAACTCGGCCTCCCCTGCGGCGTAGGCCAGGTAGTACAGCGAGCCGACCCCGCGTACCCCGAAGAACGCGACCGCCAGCCGGTCGTGCTTGTCCAGGCCGCCGGGGCGGTCCTTCGCGCGCAGCCGCAGCGAGAGCGACGCCAGCCCCGCGAGCGGACGGATCACGAAGATCACCGCCACGCCCACGAGCACCCCGGCCCAGGTGAGCTCGTTCAGCAGCCCCCGGGTCGTCGCGATCCCGAGGAAGAGCAGCACGGCGAGGGTGAGCAGGCGCTCGAGGCGCTCGACGACCTCGTGCATGGCGCGGTGGTAGTCGTGGTGGCGCTCGGAGGCGCGCATGGCCATCGCGCAGGTGAAGACCGCGAGGAACCCGTAGCCGCCCACCAGCTCCGCGGCGCCGTACGACGCCAGGAGTGCGGCGAGCGCCAGCAGCGGCTCCCCCTGCTCGGCGAGCCGGAGCGAGGGACGAGACGAGCGGAAGGCCACCTTGCCCAGCAGCCAGCCGGCGCCCACGCCGACCGCTACGCCGAGGGTGACCTTGCCGACGAGGTACCAGCCGACCCACTCGCCGAACTCCGCCAGGCCGAAGCCACCGGCCGCGACCAGGATCGCCAGGTAGACGAACGGGAAGGCCAGCCCGTCGTTGAGCCCCGCCTCCGACGTCAGCGCGAAGCGGACCTCGTCCAGGCGCTCCACGGTGTCGCTGTTCTCCTCAGCCAGGCCCTGCTCGAGCTCTTCGAGGTCGTCGGCCAGCATCGGGCCGCCCACCTGCACGTCCGAGGCCAGCACCGGGTCGGTCGGCGCCAGCGCCGCCCCGAGGAGCAGCGCCGCGGCCGGAGCAAGACCGGCTGCCCACCAGCCGAGCACCGCGATGGCGCCGATCGTGATCGGCATGGCGATCACGAGCAGGCGCCAGGTCGGGGACCAGTGGCCCCAGGTGCGCAACTGACGCGGGCGCAGTGGCCGGTCCAGGGCCAGCCCGACGCCCATCAGCGCCACGAGGACGGTGAGCTCGGTGACGTGCAGGATGACCAGCTCATCGTCCACCGGATCCAGCGCGAACCCGCCGGAGAGCGGGAAGAGCCCGATCACCAGCCCGATGCCCACCAGGACCATCGGAGCGGAGATGGCCAGCGAGCGCAGTGCCTGGGGGAGAACGACGGCCAGCAGCAGGCACAGGCCCGCGACGAGGTAGGTCAGGGCGTCCGTCATCGGGGGCTCACCCTACGGACTCCCCCGGTCAGTCGTCGTCGGCCGGGACCTCCGGTGCGAAGCCGTGCTGGATCGCCCACCCCACCGCCTGCGACCTCCGCGTCACGCCCATCTTGCGGTAGGCGGTGCGGATGTAGGTCTTGACGGAGTTGATGCTCAGGAAGGCGGTCTCGGCGATCTCCTGGTGGGAGAGGCCCTGGACGATCAGGGCGACGATCTCGGACTCTCGTGCGGACAGGTTGGTCGTGGACGTCGAGGGAACCTCCGTGCCCTCCGGCGCCGTGCCGCTCTCGGTGCTGCTCACACTCCAACCCTGTCAGCACCGGGCCCGCCCTCGATACCAGGTGGGCTCACCCGTTCGGGTGGTAATGGCCTCCGCCTCAGGCGATCACCGCGTCGATCGTCTTCTTGAGCGCGCTCGGCTGCGTCGGGGAGCGGGGCGCCTTCTTCTTCGCCTCGATCATGTCCGCGCCCATCTCCTGCAGCACCTTGCGTCCGAGGCCCTCGCGGACCTTCGGGAACCACTCCTCCTCCTCCTCCTCGATGTGGTGGCGCACGTTCTCGATGAGGACGGTGGTCTTGGCGGTGAACCGCTCGGCGTCCGGCTTCATCGCGGCGAGCTCCATCACCAGCACGTCGGCGACGTGGTGCTCCTCGTAGGACTCCAGGACGTCGTCCTCGACCTCGGGCAGGAGCTCACGGACGCGCGGGTACATGATCTCGTTCTCGATGTAGGTGTGCGCGGTGAGCAGCTCGATCATCTTCTGGACGAGTCGGCCCTTCTCGGCGTGAGCCTGCTCCCCCGCCTTCTCGAAGGCGGCGAAGGTCCGCAGGATCTCCTTGTGGTCGTTCTTGAGCAGGACGATGGCGTCGGTCGACATGGCGGTTCCTCACGAAGTCGGGCGGGTGGCGTCCCCAGGTACCCGGGGACGGACGGGGACATGCCGCCGTGGCAGGGCTCGTGGGGGGCGCATGCGATGGCACAGTGGGTCCATGAAGACGCGACTGTCGTGCCCGTGCGGCACCACCATCACCGGCGCCGACGAGGACGAGCTCGTCGAGCGGACCCAGGCGCACCTCGCCCAGGCCCACCCTGGCCGCGAGTACGACCGCGAAATGATCCTGTTCATGGCGACCTGACGTCACCCCATGGCGCGACTGCTGGTCGTCCACCACTCCCCGACCGACACGGTGCGGTCGCTGACCAGCGCCGTGCTCGCCGGCGCCCACGACGACGCGATCGAGGGCGTCGAGGTCGTGGTCCGCGAGGCTCTCGAGGCGCGCGCCGACGACGTGCTCGCGGCCGACGGGTACCTGCTGGGGACGCCGGCCAACTTCGGGTACATGTCAGGGGCGCTCAAGCACTTCTTCGACCGCATCTTCCTCGAGGCCGGTGGGGCGCTCGGCGACGACGGGTCGGCCGCGTCCGCCGGCGGCGGCCGGCGGCCCTACGGGCTCTGGGTGCACGGGCGCTACGACACGACCGGCGCCGTGCGCTCGGTGACGACGATCGCCGGGGCCCTGCCGTGGGTCAGGTCCGCGGAGGTGCTGGAGGTGATGGGCGAGGTCGGCGAGGCGGAGCGCGCGGCGGCGTACGAGCTCGGCGGGACGCTCGCGGCGCTGCTCGCCACCTGATGCGCGGCGCCCCGGAGGTAGCATCGGGGGTCCGCCGCCGTCGTCCGGGAAGGGGCCCCGCGTTGTCGCACCGCCCGCGTCGACTCGCGCCCCTAGCGACGCTGGGGGTGGTCGTCGCGCTGCTGCTGAGCGCCTGCGGCGAGACCGCCCAGGGCGGCGACACCGACCCCGACCAGGTCGACTCCGTCGAGGCGCCCGAGCTCGGCGCCTGCCGGGTGCTGAGCCCCGAGGACGTGCAGCAGGCCAGCAACGCGACCCGCACCGTCGACTGCACCGAGCGCCACACCGCCCAGACCTACGCCGTCGGCGAGCTGCCGGAGGAGTTCGAGGACGTGGCACGCGACGACCGGTCCCTCGGAGAGTTCGCCTACCGCACCTGCTCGGCGAAGTTCCTGAAGTTCCTGGGCGCCGACGAGAGCATGGTGATGCGCACGGTCGTCAGCTGGGCCTGGTTCCGGCCCTCGGAGAAGGCGTGGGAGGACGGCGCGCGGTGGTACCGCTGCGACGTGGTGGGCGGCGGCGAGCAGAGCGATCGCTTCGTCAACCTGCCCACGACCGCCGAGGGACTGCTTCTCGGGCGGCCCCAGGACCGCTGGATGGTCTGTGTCGCCGGGCCGTCCGTCACCGGCGCCCCGAGGACCCCGTGCCACGAGCCGCACGACTGGCGCGCGGTGAGCACGATCAAGCTCGGCGAGCCCGAGGAGCCCTACCCCGGCGACCGGGTGGTCGAGGTGAAGACCCGCGACTTCTGCTCCACCGCCGTCGGCGCCTGGCTCAACTACCCCGTGAACTACGACTTCGCCTACACCTGGTTCCACGAGGCCGAGTGGGAGGCCGGCAATCGGCGCTCGGTCTGCTGGGCGAAGACCCCCGACTGATGCGCCGTGCCCTGAGCTGCGCCGTCGTCGCCCTGCTGCTCGCGCTGAGCGCGGGGTGCAGCGGCGACGAGACCGATCCCGGCGCCGACCCGACGCCGACCCCCAAGGCGACGGCGACCGCCGTGCCCACTCCGGCCCAGGGCGCCTGCTACCAGATGACGTTCGAGGCGGCCCTGGCCGCGACCAGCCAGGCCCAGAAGGTCGCGTGCTCCGAGGAGCACACCGCGATGACCTACCTCGTCGGCCGACTGGACACGCTCGTCGACGGCCACCTGCTCGCCGTCGACTCCGACCGGGTGCTGGCCGACATCGCCGCGACCTGCCAGCGCCGCCTGGGCGGGCTGGTGGGCGGCACCCGGGACGACGTACGGCTCAGCATGCTGCGCCCGGTGTGGTTCACCCCCACGCTGGCCCAGGCCGACGCCGGCGCGTCCTGGTACCGCTGCGACGTGATCGCCGTCGCCGGGCAGGACCGGCTCGCGCCGCTGACGGGCCGGCTCGCGGGGGTGCTGGACACCCCGCAGGGTCGCAACCGGTGGGGCATGTGCGGGACCGCGCAGCCCGACTCCCCCGAGTTCGAGCGGGTGCTGTGCTCGGCCCCCCACTCCTGGCGCGCGATCCGCATCGTCGACCTCGGCTCCGGCCGCTACCCGGGCGCGGCAGTCGTGCGCGAGCGCGGCCAGGCCCCGTGCGAGGACGCCGGACGCGAGGTCGCCGACGACGCGCTCAACTACCAGTGGGGCTACGAGTGGCCCACCCGCGAGCAGTGGCAGGCCGGCCAGACCTACGGCCGCTGCTGGGCTCCGGACTGAACATTCCGGCATGGCCGTGGTGCCTGCGGGTACCGGAAGGGCATGGATCGCCGCCGAATTCTTGCCATCTGGGGTGTTGTCGTCTTCATCGTGGTGGGTGCCATCCTGCTGTTCATCGGGCTGCGCGAGGGTGAGGACACCGACTACGGCGACCAGCCTGGCGGCATCTCCCAGATGAGCGTCGTGCCATGACCACCGGCGACCGGGCCGCGTCCGCCGAGGCCGATCCGGACGACGACGGCAAGGTCGACTCCCCCACGGACATCAGCAAGCACTCGTGGCTCTACGTGGCGCGCAAGACCGTCCGTGAGTTCACCGACGACGAGTGCACCGACCTCGCGGCCGCGCTGACCTACTACTCCGTACTGGCGCTGTTCCCGGCCGTCGTCGCCCTCACCTCGGTGCTGGGCCTGGTCGACCAGGGCCCCAAGGCCGTCAAGACGGTGCTCGACATCGTGGGCGACCTGGGTGGGGCCTCCGTGGTCGACAGCGTGCGGGACCCGCTGCTCGAGCTGAGTGGGTCGCAGGGCGCCGGACTGGCGCTCGTCCTCGGCCTGGCTGGCGCCCTGTGGTCGGCCAGCGGGTACGTCGTCGCGTTCGGGCGCGCCATGAACCGGATCTACGAGATGCCCGAGGGCCGGCCGGTGTGGAAGCTGCGTCCGGCCATGCTGCTGCTCACCGTCGTCCTCGTGATCCTGGTCGCCCTCGTGCTGCTCGCCCTCATCATGACCGGTCCGGTCGCCCAGGCCGTCGGCGACGCGATCGGGCTGGGCTCCACCGTCGTGACGATCTGGAACATCGCGAAGTGGCCCGTCCTGCTGGTGGTGGTCGTACTGATCGTGGCGCTGCTCTACTACGCCACGCCCAACGTCAAGCAGCCGAAGTTCCGCTGGGTCAGCGTGGGCGCCGTGCTCGCGATCGTCACCTGGATCATCCTGTCGGCCGCCTTCGGCTTCTACGTCGCCAACTTCTCGTCCTACGACAAGACCTACGGCACGCTGGGCGGCGTCATCGCGTTCCTGCTGTGGCTGTGGCTGACGAACCTGGCGCTGCTGTTCGGCGCCGAGCTTGACGCCGAGCTGGAGCGCGGCCGCGAGCTGCAGTCGGGCATCGCCGCCGAGGAGGAGATCCAGCTACCGCCGCGCGACACCCGCAACATCGAGAAGTCCCGCAAGAAGGAGCTCGACGACATCCGCCGCGGCCGCGCACTGCGGGTGCGGCACGGACGGCGCCACGGGGACCACTGAGTCGCCACGAGTCGTCGGCCCCGATCGTGACCGGCTTCTTCCCGCCGTACTCCTGCACGGAGATGGCGCTGGGATCGGCGCCGTCGGTCACGCACCGGACGACGATGTCACGGTCGGTGATCATTCCCTGCAGCCGGTCGTCGTCGCCGCAGATCGGCAGCGCCGGGTGGCGGCGCCGGTACCCCGTGCCGGGAGCCGTATGCCGGCGCATGGAGCCGCACGCCCGGGGCACCGGTCGGCATGCGCATCGTCATCACCGGCGCCTCCGGAAACATCGGCTCCGCACTGCTCCGCGCCCTCTCCGGGCAAGGCCACGACCTCGTCGGCGTCGTACGGCGTCCGGCCGGCGGGCCCGTCGGCACGGACCCGGTCACGTGGGTGCGGGCGGACCTCACCGAGGACTGCGCTCCTCTGCTGAGGCAGACCTTCCGCGGCGCCGACGCGGTCGTCCACCTGGCCTGGGGCTTCCAGCCCTCGCACGATCTCGACCACCTCGAGCGGCTCGGCGTCGGCGGCACCCGTCGGGTCGCCGAAGCCACCGCGGCGTCCGGCGTCCCGCATCTCGTGCACCTGTCGTCGGTCGGTGCCTACTCCCCGCGCAGCGGCCCGGACCCGGTGCGGGAGAGCTACCCGACCGAAGGGATCCCCGGGTCGCCGTACAGCGCGCACAAGGTCGCTGCCGAGCGCCTGCTGGACCGCATCGAGGCCGACCACCCCGACCTCGTCGTGGCGCGGATGCGGCCGGGCATCGTGGGCCAGCGCAGCGCGGGCAGCGCTCTGCTGCGCTATGGGCTGCCGGCCCTCGTGCCGTCGTTCGCGCTGCGCGCCGTGCCGGTCCTCCCGCTCGACCGCGCGCTGTCGATCCCCATGGTGCACGCCGACGACGTGGCCGACGCCCTGGTGCGCGTGCTGTCGTCGACGGCCGCCGGCGCGTTCAACCTGGCGGCGCCCACCGCGATCACGGTGGAGCACCTCTCCCACGCGCTGGGCGCCCGCCACGTGCAGGTGCCGGCCTCCGTCGTAAGGCGCGCGGCGTCGCTGTCCTGGCAGGCCCGGCTGCAGCCGGTCGACCCGGGATGGATCGACCTGGCCTACCACGTCCCCCTGCTGGACCCGACCCGGGCGCACGACGTCCTCGGCTGGGAGCCGCGGACCGACGCGCCCGCGGTGCTCGAGGAGGTCATCGCCGGCATGCGCGAGCGCGCCTTTGACGCGACGGCGCCGCTGCGCCCGCGCACGGTGGCGCGGTCGCTGCGGCGCAGCCTGCGGGTCGGTCCGGTCGCGCGTCGCCCCGAGACGTGACCGGTCAGGGTGTGAAGACCACCTTGATCATCCCGTCCTCCTTGGCCCGGAACTTGGCGTAGGCCTCCGGTGCGTCGCTCAGCGGCAGCCGGTGCGTGGCGAAGCCCTCGGTGCCGAGCGGGTCGCTGTCGTCGACGAGCAGCGGCATGATGTCGTCGGTCCAGCGCCGGACGTTGGCCTGTCCCATGCGCAGCTGGAGCTGCTTGTCGAACATCTGGAACAGCGGCATCGGGTCGGCCGCGCCGCCGTAGACGCCGGACACCGAGACCGTCCCGCCACGTCGCACGGCGTCGATCGCGCTGTGCAGGGCGGCCAGCCGGTCGAACCCGGCCTTCAGCATGAGCGGCTCGGCGAGCTTGTCGGGCAGCAGCCCGACGGCCTTGATCAGCTTCTCCGCCACCGGGTTGCCGTGGGCCTCCATGCCGACGGCGTCGATCACCGAGTCGGCTCCTCGCCCGTCGGTCCGGTCACGTACCTCGGTCCCCAGGTTGTCGACCCGGTCGATGTCGATCGTCTCCGCCCCCAGCGCCGCCACGCGAGCCAGCCGCTCGGGGACGCGGTCGGCCACGATGACCCGCTTGCCCTCGTGCAGCGCGATCCGCGTCGCCATGTCGCCGATGGGGCCCGCGCCCAGCACCAGGAGCGTGCCGCCGTCGGGCACGTCGGCGTACCGCACGCCCTGCCACGCGGTGGGCAGGACGTCGGAGAGGTAGACGAATCGGTCGTCCGAGGGACCCTCTGGGACCTTCACCGGCAGGAAGTCGGCGAACTGCACCCTGAGGAACTCCGCCTGGCCGCCCGGCACCTGGCCGTAGAGCTTGCTGTAGCCGAGCAGGCTGGCGCCCGTGCCGTGCTTGCGGTTCTGCGTGGTCTCGCACTGGCTGTGCAGCCCGCGCGAGCAGGTCCAGCACGAGCCGCAGCTGACGTTGAAGGGCACCACGACCCGGTCCCCGACCTTGAGGTCGCGCACCTCCGGTCCGACCTCCTCGACGATGCCCATGGGCTCGTGCCCCACGACGTCACCCGGCGTCATGAACGGCGCCAGCGGCTCGTAGAGATGCAGGTCGGACCCGCACAGGCCGGTCGTGGTCACGCGAATCACCGCGTCGGTCGGGTCGACGATCTGCGGGTCGGGAACGTCCTCCACCCGCATGTCCTTCGGGCCCTGCCACGTCACTGCCTTCATCAACTTCTCCTCGTTCGGGGTTTCGCGGACGAGTCATGCCGGTACCCGACAGACGGCCCCGCCATGCCCACGATCGGGCCCGGACAGGCCTTCGGCCCCGCCGGTGGCGGGGTGTGGGGCGCTCAGGGTCTCTGGCGCAGGACCGGCTCGGTGCCGGTGTGGTCGCGGCGGTAGGTGTGGCCGTGGGGTGAGTGCCACAGGTAGGTGCCGCGGTCGAGGACGTCGTAGGTCCAGCGGCCGTGGGTCTTCAGGCGGTGGTGTCCTCGGCACAGGGGTGCGGAGTTGCACGAGCAGGTCGGTCCGCCGCGTTGGTAGGGGGTGACGTGGTCGTGGTCGCACCGCTCGGCTGGTCGGGTGCACCAGGGGAACACGCAGTGGTGGTCGATGAGGTCGTCCTGCTCGACCAGCCGGGCCGGGTGCTCGTAGCCGGCGACGTGGACGTGCTCAGCGAGGTCTCTGACGGGTTTGAGGTTGATGACGGTGTCGGGTGCCCCGCACCACTCGCGGATGGTCTCGAGGAGCACCGGCTTCCGGCCGGTCCGGCCGATGGTGGCGTTCGGGTCCCCGAACACCCCGGCCTGGTGGACGTGCAGGTCGATCACTCGGGTGATCTTGATGCCCTCGGTGGTTGAGGTGCGAGCGCAGCGAGCCTCGAAACCCCCCTCGCTGTCCTCATCACCGAAGGCAAGCGTGTCTTGCCCGCGGGCGAGGTCACCGGCGGCCTGGGCGCGTCGTACGTCCAACGACTCGGTGGACCCGGCGGCCTTCCGGTGCGCGGCGAGGCGGTTGATCGCGGTGTCGAGGTCGAGGGCGTCTTGGGCATCGAGGGTCCCGGACACGTCGATGGTGCCTTCGAGGGACATGTCGTGGGTGTGGATGTCGAGTTTGCGTCCGTCGGCGGCTTGGCGGCGTAGCTTCTCGGCCTGCTCGGGGTCGAACCTGGCCATCGCGGTGGTGATCTGTCGTTCGACCTCGGCGTAGGAGACCTTGTGCGCGCAGTAGGCCACCTGCTGGTCCACGAACGCCGCACCCGCCGCGGGTAGGCACATGGTGTGCTCGGCGATCCACCGGGCCTTCCAGAACCCGAGCTGACCGGCCTCGACGCGGGCCCAGATCCTGGGGAGGCGGTATCGGATCTCGAGGGCGGCGCCGACGTAGCGCTTGGCGGAGTCGGTGGACATCCCCAGCGCGGCGCCGAGCTCCATGACCGCGAACTCCGACACCCAGGGTGCGCCGGGTCCGGCGAGCGGGATGCCGTGGTCGCCGAACGCGGCGTCGTCTTCGTCATGGGTCTCATGCAGCGAGCACCAGTCGTGGACGAGGTGGACCCGTCGCAGCTCGGCGTCGGTGGCTGCTTGGGTCTCGGCGCGGACACCGTCGAGCAGCTGCCTGCTCTGGTCGGGTCCGGGGGTGATCATGGGTCTACTCAAGCACCCGCCACCGACAGTCGAAGGCCGAGAATGTCCTTTGTCCACAGGGTTCTGAGCACTTTCTCGACCCCCTTCGGTGGTCGAGGTGTGAAGGCGCCCTGGCGCCTGAGCCTCGAGACCCCCGCCGCCCGACCGTCGTACCCCGGGCGGCTTGTTGGGTCACCAGGTCTCGAGGCTCGTCGCTGGCGCTCCTCGCACCTCGACCACCGGTGGGTCAGGTGGGAAGGAGGTAGCCGCGGGCCTCGGGAGCCTCGCGGAGGTAGAGGTCGGCGGTGGCGGCGCGGTGCAGCAGGTCGGGGACGGGTGAGTGTCCGATCAGATTCTCGTCGAAGCCGTGGAGGTGGGCCCAGGCCTTGCGATGGAGGGCGAGCGAGAGTCGCGGCCACAGCCGGCGGTCCCCCTCGCCGGCTCCCTCACCGGCCCCCTCGACGTGGTCGTCGAGGCGGCAGAGGTCGTAGCCGGCGTCGGGGGGCGGCCCCAGGCGGGACGCCGGACCGGTCCACAGATGGGCCGGGTCCTGGCACGCGGCGCGCTCGTAGGCCGCCACCATCTCCTCACCGGGAACGCAGGCCAGGTCGAGGAACACCAGCACATCCGCACCGGCGGCCAGAGCGACGCCCCCGCCCGCGTTCATCGCGGCGGCATACGGGACGCCCTCGGGGGCCGGCGACAGCGGGACGACGCGCGAGGCGACGCCGCGCGGCGGTTGCCAGCTGATCAGGTCATGGGCGTCGACCGCGACGACGACGTGTTGATCGGGGGGCCTTCTGCAGATGCTCAGGGCCTTGTGGTGCAGCTCCAGGCCGGGATGATCCCCGGCCGCCACCGTCACCACCGCCACGTTGCCGGACATGACCGCCTCCTTCGCCACTCTTCTCTAGGAGTGGGGTACCACCCCAAGGGGTGGCTGAGACCACCCCCAGGGGTGGTTGCCCGCTCACCACCGGGCGCCGTATGCAAGTGAGGCCCCTTTGCAATACGTTGGCCATGAGGTTGACGCCGCACCTCCGGGTCAGGGGCTCACTGCTCCTGGACAATCGACGAACCCCAGAGATCTCTGCAATGGCCGTGGGACCTGGTCCCGTGCGGGTCGCGCTCGTCAACGACTACGAGCTGGTCCTTCTCGGGTTGCAGTCCGTGCTGGCACCGTACGCCGGCCGCGTCGCGCTGATCGAAGCCACCACCAGCTCTGAGGTGGAGAGCGCTCCCGACGTGGTACTGGTCGACACCTTCGCCCGCGCGGAGGGGCCGCAGCTCGACCTCGGCGCACTGCATCTCCACACCGGGGCCAAGGTCGTGCTCTACAGCTGGCACACCAGCCCGCACCTCGTGGAGGCCGCGCTCGCCCAAGGGATCGACGGGTACGTCTCCAAGGGGGCGCCGGCCGAGGAGCTGGTCACGGCCCTCGAGCGGATCGCGGCCGGGGAGCAGGTGGTTCCCGCCCCCGGCCCGCACCTCGGGGCCGACGGCAGCGGCACCTGGCCCGGGCAGGAGGAGGAGCTGACCGCCCGCGAGGCCGAGGTCGTCGCGCTCATCGCGCAAGGGCTCTCCAACCGCGAGATCGCGGGACGGGCCTTCCTGAGCATCAACTCGATCAAGAGCCACATCCGCTCGGCCTACCGCAAGATGGGCGTGTCCCGCCGCTCCCAGGCGGTCGTGTGGGCGCTGCAGCACGGGTTCGCACCCGCACCGAGGCGACCGGTCAGCGCTGACCGAGAATGACCAGCGCCTCCGCGAGCTGGGTGGGGCTGATGCCGGCACGGCGCGCCGCCGTGCGGATCCGGTCGCGCGCCGTCGTGGCGTCGACCCGCTGCAGTGCGGCGACCACCGTGGCCGACTGGTCGAGCATCGACTCAGCCTCCAGCAGCTGCGGTGCCGCCTCGGCCAGCTGCCGGGTGCTGAAGGAGAGGTCGGCGTTGGTCACGAGTCGCTGCGCCGAGGTCTCGAACACCCCGGCCAGGCGCTCGTGGCGCCCGTCGAAGGCGTCCGCCGTCGAGCCGTACAGGTTGACCGTGCCCTCGATGGCGCCGGACCGAACCAGCGGCAGGGTCAGGGTGGAGGCGACGCCGGTGGCCGAGGCGGTGCGTGCGAACAGCGCCCAGCTCTGCTCGTCGGTCGCCCTCTCGACCCGGTAGCCCACCACCTCCCCCCGCTCCACGGACTCCACGCACGGTCCGCCGTCGAGGAACTGCACGGCGTCGAGGAACGCCACCTGCAGAGCGGAGGCCACGAAGGTGAAGGTCACGCCGTACTCGCGGGACGAGACGCTCATCCCCACGCAGCGCGGGGCGACCGCCTCCACCTGGCGGCTCAGGTCGCCCAGGACCTCCAGCAGCTCGCCCTCGGCGACGAAGGGTCCGAGCTCCTCGATCGCCCTGACGGTCTCGGAAATGGGTTCCACCGGCACAGCTCCCGCACGCGAACGGACTGACAGTGAGCCGCAGGTACCCGCGAGTCCCCGGCGTCATGCGGCCGCCTGTCAAGGCGGTGTCGAGCGCGGCGCTCAGAACCCGAGCTTGCGCAGCTGGCGCGGGTCGCGCTGCCAGTCCTTGGCGATCTTGATGTGCAGGTCGAGGTAGACCGGGGTGCCGAAGAGCGCCTCGATCTGCAGCCGGGCCGCCTTCCCGACGTCGCGGAGCCGGGCGCCCTTGTGGCCGATCATGATCCCCTTCTGGGAGTCCCGCTCGACGTAGAGGTTGGCGTGGATGTCGAGCAGGGGCTTGTCGGCGTCTCGTCCCTCGCGCAGGCCCATCTCCTCGACGACGACGGCGATGGAGTGCGGCAGCTCGTCGCGCACCCCCTCAAGCGCGGCCTCGCGGATCAGCTCGGCGACGATCGCCTCCTCGGGGGCGTCGCTGAGGTCGCCGTCGGGATAGAGCTGCGGGCCCACCGGGAGCAGCCCGACCAGCAGGTCGGCGAGCAGGCCCACCTGGTCGCCCGCTTGGGCGGAGACCGGGACGATCTCGGCCCAGTCAACGCCGGCCTCGGCGCCGAGCCGCTGGATGTCGAGCAGGTGCTCGCCGATCTGCTCGGCGGTGGCTAGGTCCGTCTTGGTGGCGATGGCGACCTTGGTGGTGCGCTTGACCTTGGCCATCTCCCGGACGATGAACCGGTCGCCGGGCCCGATCTTCTCGTTGGCCGGCAGGCACACCGCGACCACGTCGACCTCGCCGAGCGTGGTCTTCACCAGGTCGTTGAGACGCTCGCCGAGCAGCGTGCGCGGGCGGTGCAGGCCGGGGGTGTCGACGAGGATCAGCTGGGCGTCGGGACGGTGCACGATGCCGCGTACGACGGTTCTCGTGGTCTGCGGCTTCGAGCTGGTGATGACGACCTTGCTCCCCACCAGCGCGTTCGTCAGCGTCGACTTGCCCGCGTTGGGCCGCCCGACGAACGACACGAACCCACTCCGGTGCTCGGCCTGTGGGGTCTCATCGTGCTGCTCAGCCATCGCTCGCCTCGTCGTAGTCGGCCCAGATCTGCTCATCGGTCCTGCCGGCGGCCTTGCCGGCGCGCCAGATAGGCCCCGGGTCTACCGCCCGCGGCTGCCGCGCGGTGACGCCGCGCCAGTAGCCCATGACGTCGTACGCCGTCGCCGGCATCCGACGCTCTCGCATGAGGTGCTTGCGGATGGCGCGCATCTGGGCGGACTCGCCCGCCATCCAGAAGTAGCCCTCCCCCGGCGGCCACGTGATGCTCTCGACCACCGAGGCCAGTCGGCTCTCGCCGTCATGAGGTGCGTCGAGCCAGTGCACCGATGCCACCCTCGGCAGGTAGTCGCCCAGGTCGTCGGGCACCTCGGCCCATACGTCAGCCGGGACCGACACCGACTCCAGGATCCGCGCCATCGCCGGCATCGCCGTCAGGTCGCCCACCAGGATCAGCCAGGAGGCGTCCGGCGGCATGGCGAAGCCGCCCTTGGGCTCGGTCAGCGTCACGGTCTCGCCCACGCACTCCCCCGCCGCCCACTCGGTCACCAGGCCCGTGGCGTGGAGCACCACGTCGAGGGTGAGCTCGGAGCCGTCCCACCCGCGCACGGTGTAGTAGCGGCTCTGGAACTGGCCGGGGACGACCAGCCCCACCCACTCGTCGGGGATGCCGGTCGAGACGAACTCGGCCAGACCCGGCCCGCCGAGGACCAGCCGCACGAGGTGCTCCGAGAGCGGGGTGCGGCGCAGCACCTGCGCGTCGTAGGTCCTGGCCCGGGTGCTCACCCGTTCAGGCTAGTCACCAAGTGGGGCGGAGCGGGAATCCGTCGGAACCGTCGTCGGCCGTGCGGACGGCGAGCACCTGGTGGAGCTGGATCTCGTTCCACTCGAAGCCCAGCCGCGAGCTCGCGATGTAGAGGCCCCATACGCGCGCGGTGCCGATGCCGACCTCCGCGACGCAGGCGTCCCAGTTGTCGACCAGGTTGCGGTTCCAGTCGCGCAGCGTCATGGCGTAGTGCTTGCGGAGGTTCTCCGAGTGCATCACCTCCAGGCCGGCGTCCTGGGCCTCCTTGATGATCGCGCCGGAGCCGATCAGCTCCCCGTCGGGGAAGACGTAGCGGTCGATGAAGGCGCCGGTCTCCTCGCGGCGGTTGTGGTGGCGCGTGATCGAGTGGTTGAGCAGCCGGCCCTCCGGCTTGAGCCGGTCGCGCAGGAAGCGGAAGTACGACGGGTAGTTGCGCACCCCGATGTGCTCGGTGAGCCCGATCGAGCTGACCGCGTCGAAGCCGCTCTCGAGGACGTCGCGGTAGTCGAGGTGACGCACCTCGGCGAGGTCGCCCAGACCCTCGCGGTCGATCTCCTCCTTGGCCCAGTCGGCCTGCTGGCGCGACAGCGTCACGCCCAGCGCCTTCACGCCGTACTCCTTGGCTGCGTGGCGGACCATCCCGCCCCAGCCGCAGCCGACGTCCAGCAGCCGCTGCCCGGGCCGGAGGTCGAGCTTGCGGGCGACCAGGTCGAACTTCTCGTACTGCGCCTCCTCGAGCGTCGAGCCGGGCTCCGGGTAGACCGCACAGGTGTAGGCCATCGAAGGGCCGAGCACGTGCCGGTAGAAGGCGTTCGAGACGTCGTAGTGGTGGGAGATCACCTCGGCGTCGCGGCCCATCGAGTGCCGCAGACCCTCGACCGCGCGGCGCCAGCGCGGCAGGTGCTCCTGCTGCGGCGGGGCCGGCGGCTTGAGGTGGCCGACGCCGACGCCGCGCACCAACGAGAAGATCTCTCCGGGCGAGACCTTGCGGAACTTGGTGCGGTCCTTGAGCCGGGTCATGAGCTCGTAGGGGTTGCCCTCGTGGACCCCGTGCACCACGAGGTCCCCCTTGACGTAGGCGCGGGCCATGCCCAGGTCGCCCGGCGCCGTCAGCAGGTACGACAGGCCCCGCTCGTTGACCAGCTCCAGGGTGATGCCGGTGTCCTCGGGGCCGGTGGCGCTGCCGTCGTACGCCGTGAAGCGGACGGGCATGCCGTCGCGCAGCAGGCCCGCAATCGTGTCCGCGATCCTGATGGTCGTCATCGTTTCCTCACTGCCTTGTCGAAGAGGGTCGTCAGTCGGTCGTCCGGGTCGTAGCGGCGTTTCACCTCGGCGAGGTTGGCGCCGTCGTAGAGGCGATCGAACGTCTCCGCGTCGTAGAACGCCTCGCTGTAGAGGGACTTGTGGCCGCCGAGGTCGTGGACCTTGGCCTCGATCGCGCGATTGAGCGGGCCGCCGGGTGCCTCGGGCCCGACGTGGACGGTGCCCCAGAAGCCGACGTTGACGTAGGTCTGTCCCGGCTCCAGGGGATAGGTGCTCCAGGGGCGCTTCGCCACCAGGGGGCACAGCCACACAGGACGCATCCCGATCTCGGCGTCGAACCACTCCAGGAACTCCGGCAGCCGTGCCACGGGCACCTCGACGTCCTGGATGACCCGCTCGCGCATCGGGCGGCCGGCGCGGCGGTCGAGTCGGTCGGCGATGCCGAAGCGCCGGTCCAGGCCCAGCAGCCGGTGGTAGACGTCGGAGCGGCGCAGGCGCCGGGGCCAGACCCGCCGCAGGAGCGGGTGCTGGGCCCCGAAGGCTCCGGAGCACCAGAACCAGTCGGTGTCCCAGCGCCACAGGTAGTCGTACATCGTCAGCAGGTCGGTCTCGCGCTGCTGCACCGAGCGGAAGTAGATCTGCTGGCCTGCGTAGTCGCTCGGGGTCGCGCCGCCGGTGGACTCCGTCCAGCGGGCGAGGGTGAGGTAGAGCTCGCCGGGCTCGAACGCCGTGCCGTCCAGGCCGTCGACCCGCTCGCCGGCGTACTCCCCCGTCTCGACGATCTCGGCGACGGTCTTGGCGAGCAGGGCCGCGTCGTCGAAGCGCACGTGGCGCAGCGCGACGTACGTCGGCACCGCCTCGAGCTCGATCTGGAGGCGGGTGGCGTAGCCGAGAGAGCCGTAGGAGTTGGGGAACGCGTCGAACAGGTCGTCCCCTGGCCGGCAGGTGACGACCTCGCCGGACCCGGTGAGGACGTCCATCTCCCGCACGGACTCGTGCGGCAGCCCGTTGCGAAAGCTGGTCGACTCGATGCCGAGCCCTGTCACCGCGCCACCCAGGGTGATGGTGCGCAGCTGCGGCACGACGTAGGGGATCAGGCCGTGCGGCAAGGTGGCCTCGACGAGGTCCTCGTAGGTGCACATCCCCTGCACCTCGGCCGTGCGGGCGTCGGGGTCGACCTCGATCACCCCGGTCAGGCCGGAGACGTCGAGCCCGGGGGCCGTGGTGGCCTGCCGCGGGCGGAACAGGTTGGACGTCTGCTTCGCCAGCCGCACCGGCTGACCGGGCGGGATCGCGGCAGCCGACTCCACGAGCCGGCGCACCGCCCGCTCGTGATGCTCCCAGGCGCTCCCTGAAGTCACCCCCGCAGATTACTCCGGTCACACTCCCCAGGGCCGACGTCTCGACCGCCGGCCCGGCTCAGGCCAGGGTCGTGGCGAGGATGTTGCCGCGCACGTCGCCCCGGTGGACGACGACGCCAGGCCCGCCGAGCTCGCGGAGGGCGGCCAGGTCGAGGTCGGCCAGATCCTCGGCGTCGCCGAGCACGACCGCGGCCTCGAGCCCCTTCGAGCCCGAGGCGACGGCCATCGCGACGCACGCCTGGACCGCCGACAGCTCGAGCGAGGGCAGGGCCACCGACGCGGCGGCGTACGTGCGGCCGTCGCCGTCGCGGACCGCGGCGCCTTCGGCCGCACCGATGCGCGCGCGCGTCGCGCGGGCGAGGGTGACGAGCTTGGCGTCCTCGACGCTCAGGTCACTCATGGGCGGTCTCCAGCTCGTGGGCGGTGATGGGGTCGGGCTCGACCCGGTGGATGAGCACGGTGCCGATCTTGTTGCGTCGACCAGCGGCGTCCTCCGCGACGAAGCGCAGGCCGTGGGCATCGACGGTCGAGCCGGGGATCGGCACCCGGCCGAGGTGCTTGGCCATCAGGCCGCCGACGCTGTCGACGTCCTCCTCCTCGACGTCGAAGCCGAAGAGCTCGTCGAGATCGTCCACCGGGTAGCGCGAAGAGACCCGCACCGTGCCCTCGGACAGGGTCTCGACCTCGATCTCGTCGTCGTCGTACTCGTCGGTGATCTCGCCGACGATCTCCTCCAGCAGGTCCTCGATCGTGATCAGGCCGGCCGTGCCGCCGTACTCGTCGACGACGACGGCGATGTGCTGGCGCCGAGCCTGCATCTCGCGCAGCAGCGCGTCGACCGGCTTGGACTCCGGCACCCAGTGGACCGGGCGCATGACCTCCTCGATGCGCTGGGTGAACTCCACCTCCGGCGCCTCGAAGTCGCGGCGGACGATGTCCTTGAGGTAGGCGAACCCCCGGATGTCGTCGAGGTTCTCGCCGATGACCGGCACCCGCGAGAAACCGCTGCGCAAGAAGAGCGACAGCGTCTGACGCAGGTTCTTGTAGTGCTCGATGTAGACCACGTCGTTGCGCGGGACCATGACCTCGCGGACCGAGGTGTCACCGAGCTCGAACACCGAGTGGATCATCTTGCGCTCGCCGGACTGAATGAGCGCCGACGCCTCGGCCATGTCGACCATCTCGCGCAGCTCGGTCTCCGAGGAGAACGGGCCCTCGCGGAAGCCGCGTCCGGGGGTGATCGCGTTGCCGATGAGGATCAGCAGCCGCGGGAGCGGCCCCAGCACGGTGGTGAAGACCCCCAGCGCCCCGGCCGACAGCAGCGCGACGCTCTCGGAGTGCTGACGACCGAGCGTGCGCGGCGCGACGCCGATCACGACGAAGGACACCAGCCCCATCACCGCCACGGTGGTCAGGACGCTGGCCAGCCAGGAGCCGTCGACCAGGTCGTCGATCTGGAGGGTGACCAGCACGATCGCCGAGATCTCGCACAGCAGGCGCAGCAGCAGTGCGGTGTTGAGGTAGCGCGGGGCGTCCTCCAGGATCCCCACGAGGGCGCGCGCGCCCGGGCGCTGCTCGGCGAGCAGCTCGGTGGCGCGCGCCTTGGAGAACGACGCCAGCGCCGCGTCGGCGGCCGTGAAGAGGCCGGCCAGGAGGACGAGGACCGCTGCTGTGACCAGCAGCCAGATATCGCCCGAGGTCACTGGTCCCGCCAGCGGCCGAGCAGGGTGTCCTGGAGACCGAACATCTCAGCGTGCTCCTCCGGCTCCGCGTGGTCGTAGCCGAGCAGGTGCAAGATGCCGTGCACAGTGAGCAGCTCGATCTCGGCGTCGGTGCCGTGGCCGGCCTCGGCGCCCTGTCGCTCGGCGATGGCCGGGCACAGCATGAGGTCGCCGAGCACGCCCTCCTCGGGCTCCTCGGTGACCAGGCCGGGACGCAGCTCGTCCATGGGGAAGGCGAGCACGTCGGTCGGCCCCTCCTTGCCCATCCAGCGCTCGTTGAGCTCGGCGATCGTGTCCTCGTCGACGGCCTTGATGCACAGCTCTGCCAGCGGATGCACCCGCATCTGGTCCATGACGAAGCGCGAGAGCTGCGCCAGCCGCTTGACGTCCAGGGTGTGGCCGGACTCGTTCAGGACCTCGATGCTCATCGGGGACCCGACTGGAGGCCGCCCTGGGCGTCGAACTCGTCGTAGGCGGCGACGATCTTGCCGACCAGGCGGTGGCGTACGACGTCGTGGCTGGTGAGCGTGTTGAACGAGATGTCCTCGACGTCGTCGAGGATGCCCTGGATCACCCGCAGGCCCGAGCGCATGCCACCCGGCAGGTCGGTCTGGGTGACGTCGCCGGTGACCACGACCTTGGACCCGAAGCCCAACCGGGTCAGGAACATCTTCATCTGCTCGGGCGTGGTGTTCTGCGCCTCGTCGAGGATGATGAAGGAGTCGTTGAGCGTGCGCCCCCGCATGAACGCCAGCGGCGCGACCTCGATCGTCCCGGAGGCGAGCAGCTTGGGGATCGTCTCGGGGTCGACCATGTCGTGCAGGGCGTCGTAGAGCGGCCGCAGGTAGGGGTCGATCTTCTCGCTGAGCGTGCCGGGCAGGTAGCCGAGGTTCTCGCCGGCCTCCACGGCGGGACGCGTCAAGATGATCCGGTTGACGTTCTTGGACTGCAGCGCCTGCACGGCCTTGGCCATCGCCAGGTAGGTCTTGCCGGTGCCGGCCGGGCCGATGCCGAAGGTGATCGTGTGCTTGTCGATCGCGTCGACGTAGCGCTTCTGGTTGAGAGTCTTCGGGCGGATCGAGCGGCCGCGGTTGCTGAGGATGTTGAGGCTCAGCACGTCGGCGGGGCGCTCCGTGGTCTCGGCGCGCAGCATCGACAGCGCTCGCTCGACGGTCTCGCCGGTGACGCCCTGACCGGTGCGGATGATCGTCACGAGCTCGTCGAGCAGCCGCTCAGCCAGCGCGACCTCGCCGGGGTCGCCGATCATCGTGATCCGGTTGCCGCGAACGTGGACGTCGGCCGAGAAGGAGCGCTCGATCAGCGCGAGGTGCTCGTCCCCGGGGCCGAGCAGGCTGACCATGTTGATGCTGTTGGGGACGACGACGGTGTGGCGCGTCTGGGTGGCGTCCCTGGTCTGGTTCCGGTCGGTGCTGCTGTCAGTCATGGGTGCCCTGGGCGGGCGGCCTTTCGGTCGGGGGCGGAGCGAGCTCCATGCTACGGGAGCGTGGTGCGTCGGCCCACCGGGTTGATCGACGTACCGTGGAGCCATGCAGGAGCCCGACGAGCTCGACGAGGACTGGGCCGACGGCTGGGCCGGGGACGACGACACCCCGCCGTACTGGTTCTCCGGGCAGCACCTGCCGCCGCACGCCCGGGCGATGGGGCTGACCCACCACGTCCCCGACGGCGCGCTGCTCGACTTCGCCGGCTCCCTGGACGCCAGCAAGCGGCGCCACCGCATCACCGCCTGGGCCCTGCTCGTGGTCTTCGGGCTGCCGGTCCTCTTCGCGCTGCTCCGCGTCGTCGACGCCGTGCTGCCGGGATGAGGGGCGCCGTGGAGCTCGAGTTCGACGGGCAGGTGTGGGAGTGGCGCGGGCCGGCGCCGTACCACTTCGTGAGCGTGCCCGAGGACGAGTGCGAGGAGATCGCGCTGACCGCGTCGGCCGTCACCTACGGCTGGGGCATGATCCCGGTCGCCGTGGCGATCGGCGAGACCCGCTGGACGACCTCCCTGTGGCCGAAGGACGGCGGCTACGTCGTACCCCTCAAGGACGCCGTCCGCCGCGCCGAGGCCATCTCCCTGGACGACATCGTGTCCGTCCGTCTCACCATCGACGTCTGAGCGCCACTCCCAGCGGGGAGCTCGTGCAGTTGGTGACGGGTCACTCGTCGTCGAAGGCCACGGAGAGCATGCCGAGGCACATCTCGTCGGTGGTGCCCTCGCCCCAGACGACGTAGCGGTCCTCGCGCTGGGTCTCGAACGCGGGCAGCCGGTCGCGAAGCCACTGGACGTGGCGGCAGGTGACCTTGACCCTGTCGAAGGCGTCGAGGTGGACCGGCTTGATCGGGCGGGAGCCCTGGTCGTCGAAGTTCCAGGGCCGGATGTCCATGACCGTGCGGGCGTCCGGGGTGCCGGGGTCGGTCTCGATGGTGATGCGGCGGCCGAGCAGGTGCATGTGGCCGGCCACGGCGTGGATGGTCATCGCGCGGCCCAGCGTGCGGGTGCACTCGGTGACCTCGGAGGGGACGACGTCGGTGCCACAGAGGAAGTGCAGGCCCTGCGCGAGGGCGCCGCCTGCGGAGCCGAAGCGGTCGCGGGCGTCGGCGAGCGCCGCGTCGCGGTCGCACAGCGGCGAGGCGTCGTGGCCGGGACGGCACGGCATCTCGACGGGCGCCGGCAGCAGGAACGTGTGCAGCGGCGTGATCCCCGGGTCGTGCGCGCGCACCCGGATCTGGGTGGAGCTCATGTCCGGGCTGGCGCCGGCCAGCAGGTTGTAGTGGACCTGCATGACGACCCGGGAGCCGCGGGGCAGGTCGACACCGTGGCCGCGCTTGACCATGGTCTCCTCGCCGCCCGGTGCCCAGGCGCCGTGCCAGGGGGCGTCCTCGGGGTTCTGGAACTCCCCCTCCAGGCCGGTCCCGCCGAAGCAGGTCCAGCCCAGCCCCCCGGTCTCGGCGTCCTTCTCCTCGGCCGCCGCGACCTGGTCGGGCGGCACGCGGAACAGGATCACGTGGTGCACCACCTCGGGGTTGCCGGGGACGACGTTGGTGCCGGTGAGGTAGCTGTCGCGGGCGAGTCGCGGGTCGAGCAGGAAGCAGCGGTAGTCGTCGGTGCCGGTCCCGGTCGGCGCGGACGGGGTGTAGGTCTCGGGCATCGTCATGGTGACCCGCCGCTCGCCGGCACGCAGCGGCTTGGGCCTCGCGGGGGGCGCCGGGGCATGGTGCGCCGGCGGCGGGGCCTCGCTGGCCGCCGCCGTCGTCGCGGGCTCTCCCGCCACCTCTGGTGCCGGGTCGTCGGCGCCGGAGCAGGCCGACAGCACCAACGCGAGCAGGCCGGCGGCGACCAGGCTCGTCCGCCGGCGGCTCATCCGGGCGGCCAGGCCATCGGCCGCCCGGCCAGCAGGTGCAGGTGCGCGTGGAACACGCTCTGACCGACGCCGGCGCCGGTGTTGAACACCAGCCGGTAGTCGTCGTGGCCCTCCGCGGCGGCGACGGCTGCCGCCGTACGCACCACCTCGGCGGAGGCCTCTGGGTCGCCGGCTGCCAACTCGGCGGCGTTGGCGTAGTGGTCGCGTGGGACCACCAGCACATGGGTGGGCGCCTGCCCGTTGATGTCGCGGAACGCGACCGTGCGCTCGGTTGCGTGCACGATCTCGGCGGGGATCTCCCCTGCGACGATCTTGCAGAACAGGCAGTCGTCCACGACCCGCCACCTCTCTCCGGCTCCTGTGTCCCATGCTCGCACGGAAGATGCCCCTGCAGGTGGGGGAACCTCCCCGCCTGCTGGCGCGTCCCATCAGCGTGGCGATCCGTGCGAAGCGTGCGGACACCGCCTGCGGCAAGGTTGCCGCCGGAGACCGACACGCGCCCGATCATCGTGTAATCACCGGCCGTCGCCGACAGGATGGACGTATGACTGCACCTCGGAGCCGTTTCCTCGCTCTCTCGTTCGCCGGCCTTGTCGGCAGCCTCGTCCTCGCTGGCTGCGGTGACGATCCGGAGCCCACCGCCAGCGACCCGGGCGGATCGGACAGCTCCAGTGCGGCCGGCTCGCCGACGCCGGAGCCGAGCACCGAGCCGAGCGTGGAGCCCTCGCCGTCCGAGACCGAGTCCAGCTCGACCGAGACGGTCACCGTGCCGGTGTACTTCAGCGGCGACACCCCGCAGGGCCCGAGGCTCTTCCGGGAGTTCCGCAAGGTCAGGGCCGACAACCCGCTGGCCGAGGCGGCCGCGCTGATGGCGGCAGGCGACGCCCAGGACCCCGACTACGGCACGCTCTTCCCCGCGGGCGGCTTCGCCTCCATCTCCTACGGCGACGGCGGCTTCGTCGTCGAGCTCGCCGACGACACTTACACCACGGCCCCCAGCGGCATGACTCAGCAGGCGGCCCGGCTCGCCGCCCAGCAGCTGATCTACACGCTGCAGGGCGTGCAGCAGAAGCGCGACCCCGTGACCGTCGAGCTCGACGGCCAGCCCACGACGCTCTTCGGCATCGACACCGCCGGCGGCCTCACCGAGGCGCCGCAGATCGACGTACTGGGCCTGGTCAGCGTCACCTCCCCCGAGGAGGGCGCCACCGTGAGCGGGAAGTTCACCGCGAGCGGCGTGGCCAGCTCCTTCGAGGCCACCGTGCCCTGGCGGATCCGGCAGGGCGAGAAGGTCGTGCTCGAGGGCTTCGCCACCGCCGAGGGCTGGATGGACAAGCTCTACCCGTGGCAGAGCGAGGTGGACGTCTCCAGGCTGGCGCCGGGTGAGTACACGTTCGAGGCGAGCACCGACGACCCCTCGGGCGGCGAGGGCTCCGGTCCCACCGTCGACACGAAGACCATCACGGTGAAGTGAGCCCGGGCGCTGGGCCGGGCTCGGCGTCCGCACCCTCGCGTCCGGTACTTCGCCCGGTCAGCCGGGTATCCATCCCCAGCGCGGCGTACGCGCCAGCAGCGCCGCGCAGGCGGCGACGCCGGCGGTGGAGGTGCGCAGGACCTCGGCGCCGAGGCGGACGCTGACGGCGCCGGCGTGGACGAACGCGGCGACCTCGTCGTCGCTGAGACCACCCTCGGGGCCGACGACGACCAGCACCGTGCCGGAGAGAGGGAACTCGAGTCCGGCAAGGGGGACGGCCGCGTCCTCGTGGAGCACGACGGCCAGGTCGACACCGGCCACGAGCGCCGCGACGTCGGCGGTGGTGGCCAGCTCGGTGACCACGGGGTGCCAGACGCGTCGGGACTGCTTGGCCGCCTCGCGCGCCGTGGCTCGCCAGCGGGACAGGGACTTCGCGGCGCGCTCGCCCTTCCAGACCGCGACGCTGCGCGAGGCCGCCCACGGGACGACGCGGTCGACTCCGACCTCGGTCAGGACCTCGACCGCCAGCTCGCCGCGATCGCCCTTCGGCAGTGCCTGGACCACCACGAGCGAGGGGCTGGGCTCGGGCAGGTCATGGACAACCTCCGCCGTCACCGACAGCAGCCGCTTGCCGGTCTCGGCCACGCTCCCGGTCACCGAACGGCCGCGGCCGTCGGTGATGACGACCCGCTCCCCCACGCGGGTACGGCGCACGGCGACGGCGTGGTGTGCCTCGTCGCCCTCGACGGTGACCGTGGCACCGGCCGTCACCCCGTCCAGCGACGGGACCAGGTGGACCGGCAACGACATGTCAGTGGATGAAGGCGTCGCGCAGCCGGCCGAAGACCGACCGCTGGGCCTCCGCGGGCACCTGACCGGTCGGCGACTCCTCGCCGCGGATCGCGGCGAGCTCGCGCAGCAGCTCCTCCTGGCGGGCGTCGAGCCGCTGGGGAGTCTCCACGAGGACCGTCACGACCAGGTCGCCCCGTCCGCCCCGCAGGCCCGGGACGCCGCGCGCGCGCAGCACCTGCTGGGTTCCCGACTGCGTGCCGGCGCCGATCTCGAGCTCGAAGGAGGTCTCCACGCCGGAGTCGGCGCCCTGCTCGAGGTCGGCCTCCAGGGTGGGGAGGGTCAGCGAGGTGCCGAGTGCGGCTGCGGTCATCGGCACCGAGACCGTGCAGTGCAGGTCGTTGCCGTGGCGGGTGAAGGTCTCGTGCTCGGCGACGTGGATCTCGACGTACAGGTCGCCGGCGGGTCCGCCGCCGGGGCCGACCTCGCCCTGCTCGCTGAGCTGGACCCGGGTGCCGTTGTCGACCCCGGCGGGGATCTTGACGGTCAGGGTGCGCCGCGAGCGGACCCGGCCGTCGCCGGAGCAGGAGCGGCACGGGTCGGAGATGATCTGGCCGAAGCCGCGGCACGCCGCGCAGGGGCGCAGCGTGCGGATCTCGCCCAGGAACGAGCGCTGCACATGGGCCACCTCACCGGCGCCCCGGCAGGTCTCGCAGGTCACGGGGTGGGAGCCGGGAGCGGCGCCCTCGCCGTGGCACGCGTCGCACAGCACCGCGGTGTCGACCTTGAGCTCGCGGGCGACGCCGAACGCCGCCTCGGCCAGCGTGACCTCCAGCCGGATCAGGGCGTCCTGGCCGCGGCGCACGCGCGAGCGGGGACCGCGCCCCTGCCCGGCTCCGGGCTGGCCGCCGAAGAAGGCGTCCATGATGTCGGTGAAGGAGAAGCCCGCGCCCTGCCCGAAGCCGGCCTGCCCGCCGCCGAAGGGGTCGCCGCCGCGATCGTAGGCCGACCGCTTCTGGGGGTCCGAGAGCACCTCGTAGGCCAGGGAGATCTCCTTGAAGCGCTCCTGGGCCTCCGGCTCGGGGTTGACGTCGGGGTGGTACTGCCGCGCGAGGCGCCGGTAGGCCTTCTTGATGGTGTCGCCGTCCGCGTCGCGGGCGACACCGAGAAGCTCGTACAGGTCCTTGCTCAACGTGGTGATCCTTAATCTGGTGCTGGATGGGAGGGAGCGGCTTGCGCTCAATCCTCGTCGAGGATGCGTGAGACGTAGCGGGCGACGGCCCGGACGGCGGTCATCGTGCCGGGGTAGTCCATGCGGGTGGGGCCGACCACGCCGAGCGTGGCGAGGGCGTCGTCGGCCGGGCCGTAGCCGGTGGCCACGACGCTCGTGGAGGCGAGCTGCTCGAAGGGGCCCTCCGCGCCGATGCGGACGGTCACCATGCCGCCGCTGGTGGCCTCGCCGAGCAGCTTGAGCAGCACGACATGCTCCTCGAGCGCCTCGAGCAGCGGCCGGACGGCGGAGTCGAAGCTGTCGCCGTAGCGGGCGAGGTTGGCGGCGCCGCCGACGGCGATCCGCTCGTCGGAGCGGTGGTCGCTCATCGCCTCCGCGAGGGCCTCGGTGACCGGACCGACGTACCCGGCGAGGTCGGGGGTGGGCGGCTCGGCGGCCAGGGCCCGCAGCGCCGTGACGGCGTCGGCGATGATCTCGCCGGAGGCGGCCGCGTTGACGCGCTTGCGGAGGTCGGCCAGCACCTCGTCGCTCAGGTCGGCGCCCAGCTCGACGAGCCGTTGCTCGACCCGCCCCGTGCTGAGGATGAGTACGGCGAGAAGTCGCCGCGGGGCGAGCGCCACCAGCTCGACGTGGCGCACCGTCGAGCGGGAGAGCGTGGGGTACTGGACGACCGCCACCTGGCGGGTCAGCTGCGAGAGCACCCGCACTGAGCGCTGGACGACGTCGTCGAGGTCGACCGCCCCGTCGAGGAAGGTGGAGACCGCGCGTCGCTCCGCCGCGCTCATCGGCTTGACCGTCGTCAGCCGGTCGACGAACAACCGGTAGCCCTTGTCCGTCGGCACGCGGCCGGCACTGGTGTGCGGCTGAGTGATGTAGCCCTCGTCCTCCAGCACGGCCATGTCGTTGCGGACCGTGGCCGGCGAGACGCCGAGGCCGTGCCGCTCGACGAGCGCCTTGGAGCCGACCGGCTCCTCGGTGGCGACGTAGTCCTCGACGATCGCGCGGAGTACGGCCAGCCTGCGCTCTTCCTGCATGTCGCCTCCCCACCCGTCTGGCACTCCGTTGATCCGAGTGCCAATCCTACCCACCCGGAGAACTGCGGACACATTCCGTTGAGTGGACCGGGGGTTACCCCGGTCCGGAAAACTACTTAGGGTTGCCTTACCTCACTTCAGGAGCGCGTCATGACCATGGACACCTCGTACCTCGCCGCCCTCGACCAGCCCGCTCGCCTGGCCGCCGCCGCCCGCAGCGTCCTCGCCTGCCCGTCGGGGGCGAGCCTCGTCGTCGACGGCGTCCAGGACGTCGTGGCGGGCACCACCGACCTGGGCATGCAGGACCTGGACGGCACCCCGGCCTTCTCCGTCGTCCCCGGCACCGCGCTGTCCCAGGCGGCCCGTCGTGGCTCCGGGGCCCAGCTCACCATCGAGAGCGGGCTCGGCCCCCTCGGCTCCCCCGACCGCGACGCGACGCTCACGCTCACAGGCACGCTGCACAACCACGGCCGCGAGGACTGCGACTGCTGCGGCGAGATCCGCGACGTCGTCACCCTGTCGGTCGGCTTCGCGCTGCTGGCCAGGACCGGGGGCGAGCGCGAGGAGCGGTTCCGGGTGTCGCTGCCCGACTTCCGCTCCTCCGCGCACCGGCTCAACCGCGGCTACCTCCAGCGCTGCGTCGAGCACGCCAACCGGTGCCACCAGCAGGAGCTGAGGCGCGCCGTCGCCGGCACCAGTGGCACCCCCCTGGCGCAGGTCGTCGGCGTCTCACTCTCCGACCTGCGCCCCGACGGCGTCGGCGTCCACTGGGTCGACCCCGACGGCGCGCACACCCGCACGCTGTCCTTCTCGCGCGCCGCGTCCACGACCGAGGAGCTGGGCGACCTGCTGCGCGAGGAGCTGCGCGCCGGCCTCTGCTGAGGTCCGCCGCACCCGCGCCTAGGGTGGCGCAGTGCCCTTCCTCGAGGTAGCCGACCGTGTCTGGGTCGCCCGCTACGACTGGTTCGACGTCAACGTCACGCTCGTCCGCGGCTCGGATGGCCTGCTGCTCGTCGACACCCACGCCTCGACGCAGGCCGCCGCGCGCGTCGTCGACGACGTCCAGGCGCTCGGGGTGGGTGAGGTCACGGCGGCGATCAACACCCACGAGCACTTCGACCACACCTTCGGCAACCACGAGGTCCGCCGCGCGTACGGCGCCGTCCCGATCCACGCCCACGAGGCAGCGGCGGAGCGGACCGTCTTGGCCGGCGAGCGCGCCCAGGACCGCTACCGCGAGGACGTCGACGACCCGCATCGCGACGAGGTCCTGGCCACCGAGATCGTGCCGGCCGACCACACCTTCTCCTCCGCGGTGGTGCTCGACCTCGGCGACCGGGTGGTCGAGCTCGTCCATCCCGGCCGCGGCCACACCGCCGGCGACCTCGTGGTGCGGGTGCCGGACTGCGACGTCCTCCTCGCCGGCGACCTCGTCGAGGAGTCGGCCCCGCCCGCGTACGGCGACGACTGCTACCCGCTCGAGTGGCCGTGGACCCTCGACATCCTGCTCGGCCTGACCACTTCGGCGAGCGTGGTCGTGCCCGGCCACGGCGCCGTGGTGGACCGGGAGTACGTGGAGGTCCAGCGCAACCAGGTCGGCCTGGTCGCCCAGAGCATCCGCGACCTGGCCGGGCGCGGCGTCCGTGCCGAGGACGCGCTGGAGGCGGCCGAGGAGTGGCCCTTCCCCCGCGCCGCGCTCACTCACGCCGTACGCCGGGGGTATGCGCAGCTGACCCGGGGCGAACGGCGTTTGCCGCTCGCGTGACCCGGGTTACGTTCGGAGCATGAGCCACTCCGAGAACGAACCCGAGGACGGGCCCCAGGCCGGCGTCTCCGACGACAAGCTCCCCGAGGACCTGCAGCCCGGCGAGGACAACCCGCTGGCCGAGGGCCTCGGCGACAACGAGACCGTCGAGGACCTGCTCGACGGCGGCAAGGACGCCGAGCAGCTCGACGAGACCGGCTCGTCGCAGTCGGACACGTCACAGGACGACTGACACCGGCGCGGCAGCCCGCCGCGGGCGGGCCACCCCGTCTAGCGTCG
Source organism: Nocardioides sp. cx-169 (assembly GCF_021083605.1). NCBI lineage: Bacteria > Bacillati > Actinomycetota > Actinomycetes > Propionibacteriales > Nocardioidaceae > Nocardioides > Nocardioides sp. cx-169. The sequence continues at coordinate 121,745 of NZ_JAJNRO010000005.1, read as the reverse complement.
GAGGGTGAGCGACCGATACGGCACCGACGTCCTGTCCGGAGACTGGCGCAAGCCGAAGCGCGGGCGCGCCGTCGAAGCACCCGCCGACCTCGGCGCGGTGGTCGAGGAGGTCACCACCGACTGGGTCGGCGAGATCGTGGCGGTCGACCGGGACCTGCACACCCTCACCCTGGAGGACCGGCGCGGCCGGCGGCGTACCTTCCCGCTCGGCCCCGGCTTCCTGCTGGAGGGCAAGCCGGTGATCCTCACGGCCCCCGTACGCATCAGCGCACCGGCCGCCCCCACCCGCACCGCCTCCGGCTCCGTCGCGGTCCACGGCGCCAAGGCCCGGGTGGCGCGCGCCAGCCGGATCTTCGTCGAGGGCCGCCACGACGCCGAGCTCGTCGAGAAGGTCTGGGGCGACGACCTGCGCCTGGAGGGCGTGGTCGTCGAGTACCTCGACGGCGTCGACGACCTGGTCTCCCACCTGCGCGCCTTCGGGCCGGGCCCTGAGCGCCGCGTGGGCGTGCTCGTCGACCACCTGGTCCCCGGCTCCAAGGAGAGCCGGATCGCCGCGGAGGTCGCCGCCTCCCCCGTCGGCCGGCACGTGCTGGTGGTGGGCCACCCCTTCGTCGACGTGTGGCAGGCCGTCAAGCCCGACCGTATCGGAGTCGCCGCCTGGCCCGTGATCCCGCGCGACGTCGAGTGGAAGAAGGGCGTGTGCCGCCACTTCGGCTGGCCGGCCGCCGAGCAGGCCGACATCGCCCGCGCCTGGAAGCACATCCTGTCGCGCGTGCACTCCTACGACGACCTGGAGCCCGCTCTCCTCGGCCGCGTCGAGGAACTCATCGACTTCGTCGCCAGCTCTGACTGAGCCTGCGAGGGCCGAGGGACCCGTCTCGAGAAGCGCGGACTCAGTGCCTCGAGGCTTCTCGACTCACCGGGTCTCGAGACGGGACTTCGTCCCTGCTCGACCACCGAAGGGCAGGCGCCTTCTCGAGTCACCGGGTCTCGAGACGGGACTTCGTCCCTCCTCGACCACCGAGGGGCGCCTCAGCGCAGCATCAGCCCGTTGGCGTCCTTGCTGTCCTGGACGAGCATCAGGATGCCGTCGATGACCGGCCACAGGCAGCCCACGCCGCAGGTGATGATCGAGACCACGAGCTGGGCGATCCCGACACCGGTGTCGCCGATGTAGAAGCGGCCGACGCCGAACGGCACCAGGATCTGCAGGAGGCCGGCGACGAGCTTCTGCTTGTCTGAGTAGGGGATCCCGGTGCCCGGGTGCACGCCGTACGGCGCCCCAGGCACCCCCATCGGGGCCATCGGGTAGCCCGGGTACGGCGGCTGCTGCCCGTACGGCGGCTGCTGCGGCTGCCCGTACGGAGGAGGCGGCGGCGTGCCCTGAGGGTCACCGCTCTGCGGCCGCTCCGGGTCGTAGGGGTCGTAGGGGTTTTCGCGGCCCTGAGTCATGCGGCCACCCTAGGGCAGCAGGTCGCGGACGACCGCGTCCGCCAGCAGCCTGCCGCGCCGGGTGAGCACGAGCCGGCCGATGCCGGGCTCGAGCAGCCCGTCGGCCACCAGGCGCGGCACGGCCGCCCGTCCGGGCCCGTCCAGCACGCCGGGGTCCAGGCCGTCGCGCAGGCGCAGCTCGAGCAGCACCCGCTCGACGCGCCTGCTCTCGTCGTCGAGCACCTCGCGCGCGTGCGCGGGGCTCAGCCCCGAGGCCAGCCGGTCGGCGTAGGCCACCGGGTGCTTGACGTTCCACCAGCGCACGCCGCCGACGTGCGAGTGGGCGCCCGGACCCACGCCCCACCACTCACCGTCGGTCCAGTAGCCGAGGTTGTGCCGGCAGCGCGCGGCGTCGTCGCGGGCCCAGTTGGACACCTCGTACCAGCCGAGCCCCGCGGCGGTCAGCCGGTCGTCGGCGAGGTCGTACTTGTCGGCGAGGTCGTCCTCGTCGGGCATCGGCAGCTCGCCGCGCCGGACCCGGCGGGCCAGGGCCGTGCCGTCCTCGACGATGAGGGAGTACGCCGACACGTGGTCGGGCTCGCACGCCAGCGCCTCGTCGAGGCTGCGACCCCAGTCGGCCAGCGACTCCCCCGGCGTGCCGTAGATGAGGTCCAGGCTGACCTGCTCGAAGCCGGCGTCGCGCGCCCACGCCACGACGTCCGGCACCCGCGCCGGGTCGTGGGTGCGGTCGAGGACGGCCAGGACGTGGGGCACGGCCGACTGCATGCCGAACGAGATCCGCGTGAAGCCGCGCTCGCGCAGCTCGGCCAGCGACTCCTGGGTGACGCTGTCGGGGTTGGCCTCGGTGGTCACCTCGGCGCCGGGCTCCAGGCCGAACTCCTCGTCGATCGCGTCCAGCACGGCGCCGAGGTCCGCGGGGCGGAGCAGGGTCGGGGTGCCACCGCCCACGAAGACGGTGTCGACCGGCGCGTCCCCGGCGCCGAGGATGCGGCGGGCACGCCGTACCTCCGCCACCGCCGAGGCGGCGTACGTCGCCCGGGAGGCGCCGGGACCCAGCTCGTCGGCCGTGTAGGTGTTGAAGTCGCAGTAGCCGCATCGGACCCGGCAGAACGGCACGTGCACGTAGAAGCCGAAGGGATGCTCGCCCAGGCCGCTCAGCGCCTCCTGCGGCAGGGCGCCGTCCGGCGGCACCGGGTCACCGGGAGGAAGGGCGGACGGCACCGGGCCATCCTCCCACCCGGGCGGTGACCCGGTGCCGGCCGGATCAGCTGTAGAACGACGCGATGCGCTCGGAGTTGTTGTTCTCGACCACGTTGCGCTTGACCTTCAGCGACGGGGTGAGCTCGCCGGACTCGATGCTCAGGTCGTGGTCGAGGATCTCCCACTTCTTGATGGTCTCCCAGCGGTTGAGGCGGCTGTTGAGCTCCTCCACGTAGCCGGCCACCATCTCGTGAGCCTTCTCCGAGGACACGACCTCCGAGTACGGCTTGTCGGCCAGGCCGTTCTCGGCGGCCCAGCCCTCCATCGCGTCGGGGTCGAGGGTGACGAGGGCGACGACGTAGTTGCGGTCGTTGCCGAAGACCATGAACTGGCTGACGTAGGGGCAGATCGCCTTGAACTTCGACTCGATGGCCGACGGGGCGATGTACTTGCCCCCCGAGGTCTTGAAGAGGTCCTTGATCCGGCCGGTGATCGTGAGGAAGCCGTCCTCGTCGAGGCTGCCCTTGTCGCCGGTGCGGAGCCAGCCGTCCTCGGTGAGCGTGCCCGCGGTCTCCTGCGGCAGGTTGTGGTAGCCGTCCATGACGTGCGGGCCGCGGAGGAGGACCTCGTCGCCCTCGCCGATGCGCACCTCGCTGCCGGGCAGCGCGCGACCGACGGTGCCGATCTTGTTGTCGTCGGGGTGGTTGACCGTCGCGCCGGCGGAGTTCTCGGTCATGCCGTAGCCCTCGAGGATGACGATGCCCGCGGCGTTGAACCACTCGGCGATCTCCTGGTTGAGGGCCGCGGAGCCGGAGATGAAGAACCGCACGCGGCCTCCGAACCGCTCGCGCACCTTGCTGAAGACCAGCTTGTCGAACAGTCCGTGCTGGAGCCGGAGCCCTGGCGGGACGGACTTGCCCTCGCGCACGAGCCGGTCGTGCTTGAGCCCGACCTCGAACGCCTTGTGGAAGATCTTCTCCTTGATGCCGCCCTCGGCCGCCTGCATCGTCTGGATCCGGCTGTAGGCCTTCTCGAAGATGCGCGGGGCCGCCCCCATGAACGTCGGCTTCACGATGCCGCAGTTCTCGACGATCTTGTCCACGCGTCCGTCGATGGCCGAGGCGAACCCGCACGCGAGCTGGGCCGACAGCAGCACCTTGCCGAACGAGTGCGACATCGGCAGCCAGAGGAACTGCAGGTCGGACTCGTCGAGGATGTTCTGGACCTTGATCGCGGAGCCCTCGTAGACCCACGACTCGTGCTTGAGCCGCACCCCCTTGGGCCGGCCGGTCGTGCCGGAGGTGTAGATGAGGGTCGCGAGCTGGCCGGGGGCGATGCTCTTGGCGGTCGTCTCGATCGCGTCGGGGTGCTCGGCGAGGTAGGCGTCGCCGAGCTCGGCGAGGGCGTCCATCGTGATGACCCAGTCGCCGTCGGCCTTGCCGTCGAAGGTCACGACCTTGCCGAGGTGGGGCAGCTCGTTCTTGTGAGCCCTCAGCTTGGCCAGCTGCTCGTCGTCCTCGGCGAAGACCACGCGGCACTCGGCGTCGCCGAGGATGTAGGCGGTGTCCTCGTCGTTGGTGTTCGGGTAGACGGTGGTCGTCGCGCCGGCGGCGCACATCACCGCGAGGTCGGCCAGGATCCACTCGTAGCGGGTGTTGGCCGCGATGCCGACGCGCTGCTCCGGCTCGAGGCCCAGCGAGAGCAGCCCGGCGGCGAGCCGGCGTACGAGCTCGCCGGACTGCTGCCAGGTGACCGACTTCCACTCCTCGCCCACGGGGTAGCGAAAGGCCTCGGCGTCGGGACTGGCGGCTACTCGGTCGAGGAACTGCACCGCCACGTTCTGAGGAAGGTTGTCGACGAAGGTCGTGTCGTGGTTGACGGGCATGCCACTCCTGGGTGAAGCCGAGACGGGTAGGTTTCGGAGTAACCTAGATCACTTTCACTACCGACTGGTAGCGGATCTCGCCCCGCGTCCCTGGAATCTCTGCTCCGGATCACCTGCTCGTGTGGGCGACGTAGGCGTCGGCCTTGCGCCGAGCCTGAGCCACCAGCCCGTCGACCCGCAGCAGCTCCGGCAGCAGGGTCGGGTCGGTGTAGAGCGCGCGGAACATGGTCGAGACCGTCACCCCGTGCGACGGCTCGTGGACGACGGTGACCGGGTCGCCGGCCTGCGCGACGCCGGGCACCACGACGCGTAGATAGGGCCCGGGTCGGCCGACGGCCGCGAAGCGCCGGACCCAGGCAGTGTTGTCATAGCCCGAGCGGCCCATCCACGTCTTGAAGTCGTTGCAGGGGTTGCGGACCGTGGTGACCTCGAGGACCGCCTCGCCGACGCGCCAGCGCTCGCCGATCTGAGCATCGTTGACGTCGATGCCCACGGTGGTGAGGTTCTCCCCGAACTGTCCGTCGCGGATCTCCTGGCCGAGCTCGGCGGCCCACACGTCGAGGTCCTCGCGGGCGAACGCATAGACCGCCTTCTCCAGTCCGCCGTGGTGTCGCGTATCCGAGACCTGGTCCCCGGCCGGGCCGTAGCGTCCTATCTCGACCGGGCCGGCGACGGGCTGCTTGTCGATGGAGGTCCGCCCGATCCCGGCCCAGGCGGCCTCCCGGGGCCGACCGACGTTCAGGGAGCGGAGCAGAGCCATGCGCCCATTGTCCCCCTCGCAAGACTGCCCACCATCGCTCGGGCGGGTGAACGCTCCTAGTCCTGCACGGCCTTGGCGATGGCCACGCAGGCGGTCAGCCAGGCGCGGTCAGGGGCCCCGGGTCGCTCCTCCAACGCCCACAGGACCTGGTGCAGCGTCCGTACGACGACCCAGTTGCGGGCGCGGTCCTCGTCGAGCCCCGCGGCGTCGACCGTGGCGTGGAAGCGGCGCCGCACTCCCCCGCGGACCTCGCCGGTGAGCTCGTCGAAGCGGTTCCACAGCAGGGGCGCCACCTCGTAGTGCGGGTCACCGCTCACCGGCTTGGGGTCGATGACCAGCCACGGCTCGCGGTCGGCGGCGAGCACGTTGCCGTAGTGCAGGTCCCCATGGATCACGGTGCCGTCGCTGGCGGGGTCCGCCACGAAGGCGCGACCGAGCGACACCGCCTGCCCCACCAGCCGGTGCGGCACCGGAGCGTCGCGGGGCAGGGTGGCGAGGCGCTCGGTCCAGCGACCGACGTACGACGTGAGCGTGCGGAGCTGCGGCGGCGCCGGGACGTGGAGTCGTCGGTAGAGGCCGCCGACGACCTCGCAGGCCTCGACGTCCCAGACGTCGGCGAGGTCGCTCGGGTGTAACCGCTCCAGCAGCAGCGCGAAGCGGCGGGGGTCGGCCCGCAGCAGGCGGACCGCACCCTCGCCGTGCCAGTGCTGGAGGACCAGCGCCTCGTGCTCGGCCTCCTCGTGGGGCCAGCCCACCTTGAGCACGGCCGGCGCTCCCGCGGACGTGCGCACCGGCAGCACCAGCGCGCATCGACCGTGCTCGGGATCCCCGTCCGGTGTCAATGACCACTCGTCGAGGAGGTCGCCGACCAGACGCGGCAGCGCCCGGACGAAGGCGGCCCACGACGGGCTCAGCCGGGCTCGCGTGGCCAAGGGCGCGGGCACCTCCACCGTCGCCATGCTCCCGATGGTGCCATCCGGCCGGCCAGGGGCGAACCGGACATCCGTCCGCGATGTGGACAGAAGGCGTCACGATGTGACAACACGCGGGATGCCGCGTTGACTGGGTACTAGTCCGAATTGACTACGTGTTGTAGTCCGTTCGAGTCACGCAAGCCCCTGATGTGGATCGGGGGGCCGGGGCCCATGCCCGCGGCCCGTCGGGGGTCTGCGGCTTGAGTCCTGGGGGGGATTCCACCGTGCCTTTACGAACGATCGACCGCCTGCCGTGGTTACGCAGCATGCGACCACTGCTCACTCTCGTGGACCCGGTGGCCGTCGCGCTCGCCGCGCTGGTCGTGCGCGACCATGTCAGTGCGATGGCGGTGGTGGCCGCCGCGCTCGCCGCCACCGTCGTCAGCCGGGCCGGTGACCTGCACCGGTCTCGGCTGGTGCTGTCGGTGCTGGAGGAGCTGCCGCGGCTCGCGCTGGCCAGCCTGGTCGCGACGGTCACCCTGCTGGCGGCGGCCCCCCTCGGCGGGCTCGCTGGGCGACCGGCCTGGGCGCCCACGGCGCTCTTCGCCGGCTGCGTGTTCGGCTTCCTCGTCCTGCTCCGGGGCGTCGTCTACACGGTGACGCACGTGGCACGGCGCAGCGGGCGTACCGCCCACCCGGTGATCGTCGTGGGCGCCGGGGTCGTGGGACGGCGGCTGACCGAGGCCTTCCTGTCGCGACGCGAGTACGGCCTGACCCCGGTCGGCATGATCGACTGCGGACCCGACCTCCGGGCGCGGGACCTGCCGGTCCCGCTCCTGGGCGGTGTCGGCTCCCTCGGCGACGCGATGGCAGACCTCGGCGTGAACGACGTGGTCTTCGCCTTCCCGGGGCCGCCCGACGGGGACACGGTCGACGCCGTGCGCCACGCCGTGCAGAGCGACCACCAGGTGTTCGTCGTCCCGCGCTTCTTCGAGATGATGGGCGTGGACCACCACCGCACCGAGCTGATCCGCGACGTCGCTGTCACCCGGCTGCGGCGCAGCGGGCGCCGAGCCCACACCCTGCTCCTCAAGCGGGCGCTCGACCTCACCGTGGCCTCCGTCGCGATGGTGCTGCTGGCGCCCGTCATGGCCGTCCTCGCCCTCGCCGTCCGCCTCGAGACCGGGCCCGGGGTGATCTTCAGGCAGACCCGGATCGGCCTGCGCGGGCGCAGCTTCACGCTGTTCAAGTTCCGCTCACTGCGCCCGGCGACACACGATGAGGGGGCCACCACCTGGTCGATCGACCACGATGCGCGGCTCGGCCCGGTGGGCCGGTTCATCCGGCGTACCAGCCTGGACGAGCTCCCGCAGCTGGTCAACGTGTGGCGCGGCGACATGAGCCTGGTCGGCCCGCGGCCCGAGCGGCCCCACTTCGTCCGTGAGTTCTCCCAGTCCCAGGAGCGCTACGAGGACCGTCACCGGGTGCCCACCGGCATGACCGGGTGGGCCCAGGTCAACGACCTGCGCGGCGACACCTCGATCAGCGACCGGGTCCGCTTCGACAACTACTACATCGAGAACTGGTCGCTGTGGGGCGACATCAAGATCATCGTCCGAACCGTCCGCGCCGTCATCCGGCCTCAGTCGTCGCCGCCGAGGATCCTCGCTCTCACCCCACCGGAGGAGCCGCAGCGAGCCGCGTAGTCACCTCGGCCACCGTCCGCGCGGAGGCGGCGGCGTCGTGGTGGGCCTCGACGTGGGCTCGGCCGGCGCGGCCCTCGGCGTCCGCGCGCTCGGGGTCCAGGAGCCGCGTCACCACCGCTCCGGCCAGCGCCAGCGGGCTCCCGGGCGCGACGACGGCGCCGGCCCCGCACGGGACGCTGTCGGCCACGCCGGTGACGTCGGTGGCCACGACGCTACGGGCACCGGCCATCGCCTCCAGCGGGACCAGGGCCATGCCCTCCCAGCGCGAGGGCACTGCCACCACGTCCGCGGCGGCCAGCCAGAGCGGTACGTCGGTCCGCGCACCCACCAGGTCCACCCCGTCACCGGGCCGGACCGACTCCTCGAGGCGGCGCCGGTCCGGGCCGTCGCCGACCAGCACCAGCCGCGCGTCGGGGACGCGAGCGCGGACGGAGGCCCAGGCCGCAAGCAGGTCCGCCTGGCCCTTCTGGGGCGCCAGGCGGCCCACACACACCACGGTCGGCACGTCGGGCAGGCCCAGGGCCGCCCGGGCGGCCGATCGGGCCTGGGTGCCGCCGGCACGGTGGCCGGCCAGGTCGACGCCGTTGGGCACCACGGTGGTCGGCGCGCTCACCCCGTGCGCGAGGCCGAGCCGGCGCTCGCTCTCGCTGACGCAGACCAGCTCGCTCGTCCACCTGACGGCCTGACGCTCCCAGAGGAGCGAGGCCGTCCGCAGGGCGCCGGTGGCGGCCAGGAACGACCAGGCGTGCGGCTGGAAGAGGGTCGGGCGCCGCCCGCGGACCGCGAGCCGGCCGGCGAGCCCGGCCTTGGCGCTGTGCAGGTGCACCGCCTGCGGGCGGCCCCTCGCCACCACCCGGGAGAGCGTCGCGACCTCGCCCGCCAGGCCCGGCCCCGGGGCGCGAGCGGCGGACCAGGTCTCGACCCGCACGCCCAGCGCCGCCGCCTCCTCCCCCAGCCATCCCGTGCCCGGGCAGGCGAGGGTGACGTCCCAGCCCCGCTCCACCTGCTCGCGCAGGTAGCCGACGAGCACCCGCGCCACGCCCTCCGTCGTGGGCGCCGACACGTGCAGGACGCGGAGGGCCGGGGCGGTCAGGCGGAGACCCGCTCGGCGCGACGGGTGACCAGGACGGTGCCCAGCAGCCGCACGCCCGCGGTGCGCACCCGACCCACGTGGGTGCGCAGCTGAGCGGCCGACACGCTGCCCTCGGGGACCGCGAGCAGCATCGAGCCGCCCCGACCCATCACCCGGGCGTCGTCGCCCACGTCGAGAGGCGGCGCGAGCACGACGACGACGTCGAAGCGGGCAGCCATCGCGTCCATGGCCTCGGAGAAGCGGGTCTCGATGAGGACGTCGGTGGGCTCACCGCCCCAGCTTCCCGATGGCAGGACGGTGAGGTTCTGGACGGGGCCGGGGCTGAGAGCGGAGTCGAGCTCGCCGCCGGTGAGGACGTCGTACAGGCCCGTGGTCTCGGGTCCGCCGACGATCGGCTTGCCGTGGCGCTCCCCCATCCGGCCGTCGACCATGAGGACCCGCCGCCCGGCGTTCGCGAGAGAGATCGCGAGATTCGCACCCAGCCACACGTTGACGTCGGCGGTCGTCACCCCGGTCACGACGATCCGGTGCACCGGCTCCGTGCTGGCCTCGGCCTCGAGGGCGATGCGCAGCTGCCGGAAGACCGAGGCGGCGGTCGTCCCGGGGTAGAGCGCCGGCAGGGTCGTGGGGTCACGCGGGGCGGCGACCTGCGCGAGCACCGGGGCGGACGCGGCCGCCTCGACGCTCGGGATCCCGGCGACCGCCGTGGCCCGGCGGTCGCGCACGAGCGCCGCGGAGACCGCCAGCACCAGCGCCAGCAGCGCACCGACCCCGATGCCGAGCAGCAGGTTCGGGCTCGAGTAGGTCAAGGGCACCTGCGCGGGGTTGCTGGTCGTGAAGAGGAACGCCCCGTTGCTGGGGTCGTGCAGCGGCAGCACCTCGGCCACGAGGTTCGCGATCCGGGCGGCGGTCTGCGGGTCCCCGTCCTCGACCGTGACCTGCACCAGGATCGTCCCCTCGACCCAGGCGCCGCTGATCGCGCGCCGGAGCTGGTCGAGGGTGCGGGGGGCGTCCAGCCGGGTCTGCACCTCCTCGAGGACCGCGCGGGAGTTGGCGACCTCACCGAGGGTTCCGCGCAGGTCGTCGAGGTCCTCGCTGCTGGTCGCGGTGTCCGGCGCGGCGGTGGCCGCCACCGTGGCCGTGGAGGTGTAGGACTTCGGCGCGGCCATGAGCCCGGCCGTCACCGCCGCCGCCGTCGCCACGAGCACGAGGATCACGAGCACCTTCTGACGCCACAGGGCGCCGGCCACGTCACGCAGCTCCACTGGTCATCCCCGCTCGTGCCCGTAGCTCCGCAGCCGGAACGGCCGCTCTTCCTCCCGTGCCAGACACACGCGCACTGGTCCAGACCATCGCTCTTCCTCAGCCTACGTGACGAGACGGACGGCGGATGCCGAACGCCAGATAGAGATCGCGGTACGCCGCCACCATCGCGATCGAGGTGAAGCGCCGCTCCCAGACGGCCCGTGAGGCGACCCGCATCGCGTCGCGCCGGGCCGGGTCGCCCAGCACCCTGGCCAGCCCGCGCGCCAGCTCATGCGCCGATCCGGGTGCCACGAGCTCGACGGCTCCCGGGTCGAGCGTGCGCAGGCCGCCTACGGCCGAGGCCACGACCGGCACGCCGGCCGAGAACGCCTCCAGCACGCTGACCGGCAGACCCTCGCGGTCGCTGGCGAGGACGAGGGCGTCGCTGGCGGCGAGCAGGTCGGCGACGTCGCGACGGTCGCCGAGCAGGCTGACCCGGTCGGTCAGGCCCTCGGCCCGCACCCGACGCGCGAGCGAGCCGCGCTCGGGGCCGTCGCCGGCCAGGAGGAGCAGAGCACCGCCCGGCACCTCCGGCCACGCGTCGAGCAGCAGGTCGTGCCGCTTGGGCGGCGCCAGCCGGGCCAGGCACAGGACGACCTCGCGATCCGGCGCGAGCCCGATCCGGCGGCGGGCCCCCGCCCGGTCCGGGGCCGGAAGGACCGGGGCGGCGTTCTCGACGACCCGCAGTCGGCCCTCGTCGAGCCCGGCCGCCCGCAGCCGGTCGAGCACATCGGCCGACACCGCCACCACCACGTCGGCGCAGCGGCGCAGCAGCCGGGCCGCGGGGCCGTAGTGGGCGTCGGCCAGCCCGTGCACGGTGCACACGAGGCGCGGCCGGGGGCGCAGCCCGAACGTGCCGAGGCGCGCGGCCAGCGCGGCCCGCACGTTGTGCGCGTGCACGACGTCGACCGGCCGCCGGCGTACCTCTCGGCGGAGCCTCAGCACCGCCCGGAGCAGCGACACCGGCGACGCGGAGCGCAGGGGGACCTCCAGCGTCGCGATGCCGTCCTCGGCCAGCCGGTCGGCGCGCCAGCCGCCGTTGCTCGCGACCGTGACCAGGTCGCCTGCGTCCGTGAGCTGTCGGGCGAGCGTGTCGACCATGGTCTCGGCACCGCCCGAGCCGAGCTCGGCCACGACGATCAGCGTGCGCATGTCCGGGCCCTCGCGTAGCTCTCGAGCAGGCCGTCGAGGCAGTGGTCCAGCGTGTAGCCATCGAGGACACGCGACCGCGCCGCCGCGCCCATGCGGGCGCGCGCAGCGGGGTCCTCGGCGAGCGCACTCAGCCCGGCGGCCAGCCCCGCCACGTCCCCGACCTCGCACAGCAGGCCTTCCACGCCGTCGCGCAGCACCTCTGGCACGCCACCGACGGCCGTGGCCACGGCCGGCAGCCCGCACGCCATCGCCTGCAGCAGCGCGAGCGGGCAGTTCTCAGCCGCCGAGGTCAGCGCGAACAGGTCAGCGCGGGCGAGGACCGGAGCGGGGTCGGCCACCCGCCCGAGCAGCGAGACCCGGTCGACGAGACCCGCGTCCGCGACCCGGCGCCGGACCTGGGGCAGCAGCGGCCCGTCACCGGCGACGAGGACCCGCAGATGGGGGACCCGCTGCGCCGCGTCGAGCAGGACGTCGACCCGCTTGACCTCGGCCAGCACCCCGAGCCACAACACCGTCGGTGGCCGGGGGCGGCTGGTCGTGGTCGCCGGAGGCGGTGTGAAGCGAAGCGGATCCACCCCGTTGGCCACCACGTCCACGCGGGTGGGGTCGAGCCGCACCTGGTCGACGGCGAAGCCGGCCACTGCGGCGCTCGGCACCACGACCCGGGCCCTGCTCCAGCGCGTCACCGCGCGCTCGCCGTGCAGGTAGTACACGCGGTCCCGGCGTCGCCGGGGGGCGGCGAGGGCGTTGCCGGGGACCAGGTCCGACAGGCCGTCAGCCACGCCGTGCAGGGTGTAGACCAGCCCGGCACCGCCCAGGCCGCGCCCCACGAGGCGCCCCAGCCAGCCGGCCCGCCGGTCCTGCAGATGCACGATGTCGGGCCGCAGCGCCGCGAGCCGGCGGGCGACGCGAGCGCCGCCGGCGAGGTCCCGCTTGGTGGTCATCTCGAGCGGGTGCCACGTGACCCCGGCGGCGCGGGCTCGCGCCGTCCCCGCGGACTGGGGCCCGACCAGGTGGCTTTCGTGACCGCGCCCGGCCAGTGCGACGGCGACGTCGACGGCGTGGTCGACCGGTCCCCCGGTCGCTTGGGTCAGCAGCTGCACGACGCGCATGTCAGGCTCCTCGCCCACGGACCGGTGCGAGGCCGGCACCGAGCGCGGCCAGCAGCCACAACGGCAGGAAGTACTGCTCGGTGACGAACGCCGCCGCCGCGGCCGTGCCGAGCAGCGCCACGCACACCGCGGCCCCGAGCAGGTCGCCCGTACGCCGCCAGCGCGAGCGCGCGCCGGCATACGCCGCGACGAGGATCGCGAGGAACGCGGTGAGGCCCACGAGCCCGGTCTCGCTCGAGATCTCCAGGTAGGTGTTATGGGCGACGCTGAGGTGGTGGTTGACGTCGCGCGGCAGGGAGTCGGCGTAGTCGCGGTGCTGCAGGCTGAACGAGCCCGGGCCGAGGCCCAGCACGGGGCTCTCGAGCGTCATGGCGGAGGCCGACTGCCACAGGTCGAGGCGCTCGGAGATGTTCTGGCCGGCGACGTGCCCCTTCTGGTCAAGGCTCGTGTCCACCAGCTGCGGGAACGCGGCGAGCACGACCAGGACCCCGGCCCCGAGCAGGGCCGCGAACCCGAGGGCCAGCCGCAACCGCACCAGACCCATCAGCAGTGCGGCGAAAAGCATCACCGCGACGCCCACCAGGGCACCGCGGGACAGCGTGCCCAGGAGCGCGAGGAGCACCAGCCCCGCGGCGAGGTCGTAGGTCCACCCGCGGCGCGCGGTGCGGCGCAGCGCGAACGCCAGCGGGAGGGCCGCGAGCAGGAAGAAGGCGAGGTCGTTGGGGTCCTCGATCGGGCCGCCCACCCGCCGGTCCCCGCCCAGGATGTAGACCAGCACGCCGCAGACGGAGGCGAGGGTGCAGGACACGACGTAGACCCGAGCCACACGGGCCGGTGCCAGGCCGCCGCGCATGCAGTCGGTGAGGACGGCCAGCACGGCGAGGAACCCCGCGTAGCGCAGCAGGATGTCGAGGCCGGTGCGCCCGTTGGCGTGCAGCACCGTCGCGGCGAGCAGCACGCCCACGAAGACCAGGGCGCAGACCAGCACGGGGCTGACGTCCGAGCGGTGCCGGAGCCCCGCACAGCGCCGCAGCAGCCAGGAGCACACCAGCAGGGCCGCCAACCCCTTCACGGCGCGGGGGTCGACGAGGGTCAGGTAGTCCTCGAACACGGCCGTGCCGACGACCACCAGTGCGGCCCAGTCGACGCGCAGCAGCAGGGTGACCACGACCCCGAGCAGCAGCAGCCCGAGCAGGGCCTCGCGCGGCGCGAAGCCGGCGGCCAGGCCCAGCACCACCGCGGCGGTGAGTGCGGGGACGACCACCGGGCGGCCACGGCCGGTGGGGGGCGCGGCGAGGCTCACCACGGCGGCCTCCGGCGCCGCCAGCTGTCGAGCGGGCGCAGCGCCGTGTAGGCGCCGTCGAGCATCGGGCGCAGGTCGCGTGGGTCGTGGGGCACGAAGGAGCGACGCAGCGAGAGCAGCGGGGTCGCGGGCGGGTTCGCGCCCCGGTCCACCGTGACGCCGATCGTGTAGCCCGCCTCGCCGGCGGCCCGGCGTACGACGGGGTCCCAGCCACCGGTGGGGTACGCCACGGAGGTCACCCGGCGACCCAGCAGCTGCTCGAGCGCATCCTTGGAGTCCACCAGCTCGCGCCGCTGCTCCCGCGGGCTCAGCCGCGGCAGCCACGGGTGGCTGACGGTGTGCGAGCCGACGTCCAGGCCGTCCTCGGCGGCGGCCACCAGCGCCGCCGCGGTGACCCGCCGGTGCCCCTCGTGCTCGGGCCGCCCGAGGTCCCACGCGAACCGGCGCTCGCCGGGCAGGTAGTCCGAGACCGCGAAGAGGGTGGCGGGCAGGCCCCGCTCGCGAAGCAGCGGCCAGGCGGTCTCCACGACACTGGCGTAGCCGTCGTCGAACGTCAGCGCCACGGCCCGCTCCGGCAGCCTGCCGGCGCGCAGCCGGTCCACGGCGTCGTCCAGCGGCAGCACGACCGCGCCCCAGGCGGCCAGCTCGTCGAGGTGGCGGCGGAACGCCGCCACCGGCGTGGACAGCCCGTCCCCCGAGTCGTCGACCCGGTGCCAGCCCACCAGGCTGAGGGGCGGCGTACGGCGCAGCCGGTGGGTGGCGGCCGCCACCGGGTGGAGCACCGTGGCCAGGGCGCGGACCCCGGGCCTCATGTCGGTCTCCTCAGGAGCCGGCCGGCGTCGCGCAGGTTGTCCCGGTCCAGGAGCCACACGGGCAGGGCGAACGCGAGCACGCCGATCGTCCCCACCACGAGGAGGTGGGTGAGGGACGGCTCGGCTACCGGGAACAGCCGGCGCACGGCCAGCACCACGGCCGTCATGACGAGGACGCCGGTGGCGGCGGGCCGCAGCGACCACGCGAGCCCGCGCAGCGAGAAGCCGGGGACGAACACCCGGGCGAGCACCAAGGCGACCAGCGCCACCACGCTCGCCGCGAGGACCTGCCCGACGGCGACCGCGGCGATGCCGTGGTGGACCACGGCCCAGACGATCGCGAGCAGGAGCAGCAGGTGCGTGAGGCGCAGGCACATCGAGACGGCGGGGCGCCCGGCGGCGTTGAGCGAGGTCTGCACGAGCTGGCCGACGCTCAGCAGGGCGGCGTACAGCGCGAGCCAGCCGACCACCGGCACACCGTCGGCCCACTTGTCGCCGAGCAGCACGAGGTGGTCGGCGAAGACCGCGAGCCCCACGCACAGGGGCGCGACCAGCGTGAGCGTCGCGGTCATGACCACGGTTGCCGAGCGGCCGAGGTCCCGACCGCGCATCCGGCACAGGTAGGGGAACGCGGCGCCGGTGATGACCACGACGATCATCAGGTAGGGCATGAAGGCCAGCCGGAAGCCGAGGGAGTACTGACCGAGAGCGACCGCGCCGAGCACCCGGGCCACGATCAGATAGTCGACGTTGAGCTGCACCAGCTCGAGCAGGTTGGCGCCGGCGTACGGACCGCCGTACGACAGCAGGCCACGCGCGTCCTCCCGGTCCCATCCGGGCAGCACGGGCGGGTGCACCACCCAGGCCAGCACCAGGGTGAGCACGGCCTGAACCACCTGCCCGACGACGAGGGCCATGACGCCGCTGCCCTGCATCACCATGGCGATCGCCACGGTGGCGCCCACGACGGAGGAGACCGTGTCGGGGATGATCCGGCGCAGGAACTCCAGTCGCCGTCGGAGTAGCTCGTTGGTCACCGAGGCGACCGCGAGGAAGGGCAGCGTGACCGTCAGCCCCCGGATCACCGCGGCTCCCCCGTCCTCGGCACGCAGCGCCGAGGCCAGCCAGGGCGCGGCGACCCAGAGCGCGGCGGCGAGCACCGCGCCCAGGCCGGCTCCGATGGTCACCGCGGTGCGGGCAGCGCGCAGCACGTCGCCGCGCCAGTAGACCAGCGCGCTGGCGGTGCCCAGGCTGGTGACCTGGAGCGAGAAGTTGGCGACGAGCGTGCCGAGCGCCACCAGGCCGAGGGCCGACGGGGCGAGCAGCGCCGCCAGCGTCAGCAGCACGATCGTCTGAGCGCCCTTGACCACGATGCCGTTGGTCGCCAGCCAGAGCGCCCCGCGGGCGGTGCGCCCCGCCTGGTCCGCGGCGGGCGGAGCCGGCGGCGGGGGCGACGCCTCCAGGGCCCGCGTGACGGCGGAGAGGTGACGGGCGAGCGTCTCCTCGCCCAGGTCGTGCAGGGAGCGGTTGCGCAGGTAGAGGACCACGGCCGCGAGCGCGAGGGAGCGCCGCATCGGTCGCTCCCAGTCCGACCAGCGGCGTCCCGCGACGAGGGTGTCGGCGACCGGCCCGACATCGTCGACGAGCGACAGGATCTCCTCGGACGCCAGCCGGCTCGGGTCGCCGGCGGCGCGCAGCGCCGGCATCAGCAGGCCGTCCATGCCCTGAGGGGCGTCGGGCGAGGCGTTGTCCCAGTCGATGACGACGCTGGTGTCACCGTCGACGAGCACGTTGCCGGGCCACAGGTCCCCGTGGCACCACGTGGTCGGGAGGTCGCCCTCGAGCGCACGGAGCTCGTCGGCCCACCGTCGACGATCGGCCGCCGGCACCACCTCCGCCGCCGCGCACCATGCGTCGGCCCACCCGGGGCCGGTGGACCCGGTGATCCGGCCCGCCAGCACCGAGGCCACGTCGTCGGCGGCCCGCCACTGCTGGTCGGGGCTCGGCCAGGGCCAGGACAGGGCGGCGCGGCGTCGCGGCTTCCACTCGGTGGCGACCCACGGCCGCCCCCGCGTGCGGCCCAGGGCCAGGACCCGGGGCAGGTACGGCGCGAGCTCGGGGACGTCCTCGAGCACCCGAGCCGCCCGGTCGCCGGCGCGGTCGGGGTCGGTGAGCGAGAGTCGTACGGCCACGTCACCGGCGTCGCCGCGGACCCGGAGGACCGCGTGACCGGCGGTGGTGACGCCGACCAGGCGGCCGGGGTCGCCGGTCAGCTGCCCCACATCCGCGACGACCTCGTCGGCCAGGCTCGGGAGGCTCGCTCCGCTGAGCTCCAGCCGGGGCGCGGTGACCGGGCGGCCGGCGGCGAGGGCCACCCGGCGGCGCAGCCACGGGACCGGCCCGCTCGGGACGTTGACCGGCCAGCCGCGCCGCCACAGCATCTCGGGGCTCTCGGCGCTCGGGTGGACGACGTACTCGCCGTCCTCGCCCAGCGCCGCGAGCACCCCCTCGGGCGCCAGCAGCGGCCGGAGCGTCTCGACGTCATGGCGGCGGGTGTCGACGAGCACCAGGCCTGCCGATCCGGCCGGCGGCGCAGACGCCCCGGCCGACCAGCCCGGCGGCAGGACGGTCGCGGCCGGGAATGCGGCGAGGAGGTGAGGAGCGAGGACGTCGGTGACCGCGAGGACCACCGGGCCGGGCGGGTCGGCCGGCAGGAGCACGGCGAAGCCCGCGAGCCGGTCCCCCACGGTCCAGTGCGGCGCAGGGGCCGCGGCCCTTACAGTGGGCGCGCCGGGGGTGCCCCCGGCGGCGTACGGACTCAGGGGGGCCGATGCACCGACGCTTCGCGACGCTGCTCGTCGCATCACTGGGCTGTCTCCTGGTGCTCACCGGCTGTTCGGATCTGAGGGCCCAGCTCTCGGGCGAGCAGTCCTCCGAGCCGGCGAACGAGGCGGCCGCGCCGCCTCCCCCGCTGGTGACCGAGTCGTGGGGCACCGTCGACGGGCTGCTCTCGGTGATCGTGCGCAACCCCTCCCGGCGGACCCTGCGCTACGCGGCCGCCACCGTCACGGCGCGTGACGCGAGCGGGGTGAGCGTCGGGTCGTCGAGGGCCGAGGCGGAGCCTCGAGACTGCTGCGTGGTCGCCGACCTGCCCCCGGGCGCGACGTACGGCCTGTACGTCGACATCGGGACCGACGGCGGGGCGGTCCAGGAGGTCGAGGTCGCCTTCCGCGACGTGGCGTGGCGCGCCCCCTCCCCCACGAAGCCGCCGCCGATGGAGGCGACGGCGATCCGTCTGACCGCAGGGGCCAGCGGCGCGGTGGTCCTCGCCGACGTCGCGACCCCCGGTGGGTCCGTCGACGAGGCAGTCGTCCAGGCCCACCTCGTGGACGCCCAAGGCGAGTTCCTCGCCGTGGTCTCCGGTCGCTGGGCCTGCTTCGCGGCAGCCGGAAGCCGCCGCATCGAGATGCAGCTCTTCCACCCCGTGCCACCGGGGACCGAGGTGGCGTCGGTGGTCGCCTACCCCGCGCTCTCCCCGGCGCGGCCCGCGCCGGGGTGCACCGGCTGATCGCCTCAGGCTCGACACGTTCAGCTGGACGTCTGCCGGAACAGCCAGCCGAGCGGGCGTGCCGCCGGCTCGTCACTCGCGTCCTGGCGGTAGCTCACGCGCGACGTCGGGCCGCCCTCGTGCTGCCCTGACGTCCGAGCCGGCTCCTGGGCTGACGTCGTCGTCGACCGCTCGACCTCGGCCAGCGTCTTGCCCGGCACCGACGCCTGATCCGGCACGGCCGGCGTGGACGCCCCCGTGGGGTCCGCCGGGCCAGTCGGGCCAGTCGGGTCAGTCGGGCCAGTCGGGTCGGGTGTCTCAGAGGTCTCGGACGTCCGGGGCGCCGGCTCGGCTCGGATCCGCTCGAGCGTCTTGGCCAAGGCGTCGACCGAGCGCAGCGCTCCCTCGAGATGAGCGCCGAACTCGCGCACACTGCCCTCGATGCCGACGAGGACGGACTCCAGGCGCCCTCGCACCAGGTCCGCCTCGTCGCGGGCGACGCCCACGATGCCCTCGGCGCGCTGCTCAGCCTCCCCCAGCAGCTCCACCGAGAGGGCCTGGGCCTCGGCGACGAGCTGGTCTGCCTCGGCGGCCGCCTCACGCTTGAGCCGGCCGGCCTCCGCCAGCAGTGCGTCGACATCGCGCAGTCCGCGGATGTTCTCGCGCAGCGACTGGGCACGCTCGGCGGCGGTGCTGCTGTCGTCGACCGCGGGCGGCGCGGTGATGGACGGTTGTTCGGTCATGCGGTGTTCCCCCCAAAGGCGAGTCCGGAGGCTGCGGTGGCGGCTCGGACTCGTGCTGGTGTTGCCGGTGGCCTCGTGGGCCGGTCCCGCCCGCGAGGGGCGGCTGTCGAACGCTGCCTCACGCGGCAGCGTCGTGATCTAGGCTCCTTCCGTGTCGACGTCGGGCGAGGTCTCGTGGCTCGAGGTCGGAGCGCTCGACGAGCACGCCGTGGCCTGGGACGCCCTGGTCTCCCGCCAGCCGCTCGCCTCGCCGTTCCTGCGCAGCTTCTGGCTCGGCTGGGTGACGGACCCGGCCGCCAGCACCTTCCTGCTGATGCTGCAGGACGGTGAGCTGCTCGGCGGAGTGCCGCTGGCGCGCGACCGCCTGGTGGGCATCGACCGCTACCGGTTCGCGGGGCAGGGCGTCCTGTGCCCCGACCATCTCGACCTGGTCGCGGCGCCCGGTCGCGAGCCCGAGGTCCAGCGCGGGCTGCGGCAGTGGTTCGACCGACCCGGGCAGCGGCTGCTGGACCTGGTCGGCCTGGCCCCGGACGCGCGCCTGGCGGCGGCCCTGCCCGGCGCCCCGCAGCCCGTCGACCTGGCGCCGTACCAGCCACTGCCGGAGCCTGGCCAGGACTATCTCGCTTCGCGTTCGTCGAACTTCCGTCGGGCGACCCGCAAGGCCGACCGCCGGCTCGGCGAGGCCGGCTACGTCCACACCCGTGTCGCCGCGGCCGACGTGCCGGACGCGCTCGCCGCACTGCACCGGCTGCACGAGACCCGGGACGGTCGCGGCCCCTTGCTGGAGCTCCTGCCCACGCTCACCGGAGCCTTCGCCGAGGGCGTCGCACGCGGCGAGGCCCGGGTGGACCTGCTGGCCTCGCCGGACGAGGTGGTCGCCGTGTCGCTCGCGTTCACCGCCGACCGACGGCTGAGCCTGTACCAGGTGGCGCGGTCGACCAACCGCGCGCACGGCAGTGCCGCGACCGTGCTGCTCCACCGCGTCATCGCCGACGCGGTCGAGGCCGGCTTCACCGAGCTCGACCTGCTCCGGGGCGCGGAGGAGTACAAGTCGTCGTACGCCGACCAGGCGCGGCCGGTGCTGCGGCTGCGGGTCGCTCACGGGGTGCTCGCTCACGGTCTCGTCGGGCTCTGGGCCCTGGCGCTCAGTGCGAGCCACCGGCTGCGGCTCCTGAGAGACCGAGCCGACGCTTCGCGCCGCCGTAACCCTTCATGAACGCGACTTTGGCGCCGTCGCGCACCGGCGACCGCCCGTAGGGCCGCGGGTCGATCCCGAGCCGCTGCACCTTGGTGTTGAACGCCTGGACGAGGGACTCGCGCTCGTTGTCGTCGTTGAAGAAGGTCACGGTCATGGACAGCGATGTGTCGTCGTAGTTGGTGATCCAGTGCGGCGTGTACGGCGGGATGTAGCAGCCGTCCCCGGGACCGATCTCGTACTCGGCAGTGACCTCGGGCAGGGTGGAGAACCGGCCGAAGTCCCCGCGCCAGTACGACCGGACGTGGCTCTCGCGCTGCTCCTCGTCGGCGAACCGGCCGAAGCCCAGCAGCCGGGTGCCCTCGAGCTGCATGCAGAAGCTGTGCTCGATGTCGAAGTGCGCCGCGGTCACCGCCTGGGGCGAGCTCGCGAAGAGGAACCCCATCCGGCGCCGCAGGCTGGCGGTCGGAAGGCCCGACGTGGCGGCCAGGCCGTCGATGATGTCGTCGACGAGCCGGCGGTAGCGATCCACCTGCTGGATGTGCAGCAGCGTGAACCAGGAGCTGTTCGTGGCGATGTCGCGGATCTGGGCGGCGACGTCGTCCACCGTCACCGCGACCCCGGCGGCAGCACCGGCCGCGAGCGGCTTGTCGCCGACCTCCGCGGAGACCGAGGCCGGGGGCAGCTCGGCGCTGAGCTGCGCGATCGCGTCGAGGGTGAGCAAGCGGTTGCCCACCAGGCCGTGGCGGAACCGCGTGGGCTCACGCGCCGCGAGCCGCTGCTCGAAGTCTCGACCGACCTGCGGACCCAAGGCGTGGATGGGCGTCGTGCTCATGGTTCCCCCCAACGTGCTGATGAGGGCCCCCCAGCCCCTGACGAACGGGCGAACCAGAGTTCCCCCGAGAGTCCATTACCCGTACGACGGACTCTTACGCGTGTTCAACACCCCGAAGACGTGATAGTTACGGCGCCTAGATGTGATATGGCTCACTTCTTGCCGGACTTCTCCCCGGTGGGAGCGTTGGAGAGCGCCGCAATGAACGCCTCCTGGGGGACCTCGACGCGGCCGACCATCTTCATCCGCTTCTTGCCCTCCTTCTGCTTCTCGAGCAGCTTGCGCTTGCGGGTGATGTCGCCGCCGTAGCACTTGGCGAGCACGTCCTTGCGGATCGCGCGGATGTTCTCG
Source organism: Nocardioides sp. cx-169 (assembly GCF_021083605.1). Classification (NCBI taxonomy): domain Bacteria; kingdom Bacillati; phylum Actinomycetota; class Actinomycetes; order Propionibacteriales; family Nocardioidaceae; genus Nocardioides; species Nocardioides sp. cx-169. The sequence goes on along the minus strand of NZ_JAJNRO010000005.1, from coordinate 100,380 downwards.
CGGGCGATGACCCGGGCGCCGATGGCGGCCTGGATCGGCACCTCGAACTGCTGGCGCGGGATGAGCTCCTTGAGCTTGCCCGCCAGCATCACGCCGTAGGAGTAGGCAGCGTCCTTGTGCACGATCGCGGAGAAGGCGTCAACGGGCTCGCCCTGCAGCAGGATGTCGACCTTGACCAGGTCGGCGGCCTGGTCGCCGGCGCGTTCGTAGTCGAGTGAGGCGTAGCCCTTGGTGCGCGACTTCAGCTGGTCGAAGAAGTCGAACACGATCTCGCCCATGGGCAGCGTGTAGCGCATCTCGACGCGATCCTCGGAGAGGTAGTCCATCCCCTGCAGGTTGCCGCGCTTGGACTGGCACAGCTCCATGATCGTGCCGATGTAGTCGGCAGGGCTCAGGATCGTGGCGCGCACGACGGGCTCGCGCACCTCGGCAATCTTGCCGTCGGGGTACTCGCTCGGGTTGGTCACCTCGATGACCTTGCCGTCCTCCATGACGACCTCGTAGACCACGTTGGGTGCGGTCGAGATGAGGTCGAGGTTGAACTCCCGCTCGAGGCGCTCGCGCACGATCTCCATGTGCAGCAGCCCGAGGAAGCCGCAGCGGAAGCCAAAGCCCAGAGCACCCGAGGTCTCGGGCTCGTAGGCCAGCGCGGCGTCGTTGAGCTGCAGGCGCTCCAGGGCGTCGCGCAGGGTCGGGTAGTCGTCGCCGTCGATGGGGTAGAGCCCGGAGTAGACCATCGGGTTGGGGTGCTTGTAGCCGCCCAGTGGCTCGCTCGCGCCGTGATGCTGACTGGTGACGGTGTCGCCGACGCGCGACTGCCGCACGTCCTTCACCCCGGTGATGAGGTAGCCGACCTCGCCGACCCCCAGGTCGGTCGACTTCACGGGCTCGGGGCTGATGACGCCGACCTCGAGCATCTCGTGCACCACGCCGTTGGACATCATCTTGATCCGGTCGCGGTGGCTGAGCTTGCCGTCGACCACACGGACGTAGGTGACGACGCCACGGTAGGTGTCGTAGACGGAGTCGAAGATCAGGGCGCGAGGCGGGGCCTCGGGATCGCCCACGGGGGCCGGGGTCTGGCGGACGATCTCGTTGAGGAGCGCCTCGACGCCGAGGCCGGTCTTGGCCGAGGTCTGGAGCACGTCGGCCGGGTCGCACCCGATGATGCCGGCGAGCTCGGCGGCGTACTTCTCCGGCTGCGCCGAGGGCAGGTCGATCTTGTTGAGCACCGGGATGATGTGCAGATCGGCACCGAGGGCGAGGTACAGGTTGGCCAGCGTCTGCGCCTCGATGCCCTGGGCGGCGTCGACCAGCAGGACCGCGGCCTCGCAGGCCTCGAGCGAGCGCGACACCTCGTAGGTGAAGTCGACGTGGCCGGGGGTGTCGATCATGTTGAGCACGTAGGTGCCCGGCTCGGCGCCCTGCTCGTTGCCGGCCGGAACGGTCCAGGGCATCCGGACCGCCTGGCTCTTGATCGTGATGCCGCGCTCACGCTCGATGTCCATGCGGTCGAGGTACTGGGCACGCGCCGCCCGGGCGTCGACCACGCCCGTGAGCTGCAGCATCCTGTCGGCCAGCGTGGACTTTCCGTGGTCGATGTGCGCGATGATGCAGAAGTTGCGCAGGATCGCGGGGTCGGTGTGGCCCGGAGGGGGCGCGGCGGAGGGCTTGGACACGATGCCCGATCCTCCCACGCGGGTGGGTGGGAGCGAGAATCCGATGCCGGTGCCGGAGGATGGGCGCCGTGATCCCGTCCCCGATCCCCCATGGCCGGACCGCCCGACGCCTCGAGTGGGCCCACCTGCCACCTCACGTGCGAGCCCTGGTGGAGCAGCGCTGCGGCTCCCCCGTCGTCGACGCCCGCTCACAGGGGGCCGGCTTCACGCCGGGGTTCGCGTCGGTGCTGACCTGCGAGGACGGCTCACGACACTTCATCAAGGCCGCCTCGGCCAAGGCCCAGCGGATGTTCGCGCACTCCTACCGCGAGGAGGCGCGCAAGCTGGCCGCGCTGCCGTCGGCCACCCCTGCCCCCCGGCTGCTGTGGCTGCACGACGCCGACGACTGGGTCGTCCTCGGCCTGGAGCACGTGGAGGCCCGCAACCCGCGGCGTCCGTGGCGCGCCAAGGACCTGGAGGCGGCCGTGGCGATGCTGACCCGGACCGCCGAGGTCCTCACGCCGGCGCCGGGTCCGCTGTCGCACGAGCGTTTCGAGGTCGAGTTCGCCGAGTTCCCCGGCTTCTGGGGCCACATCCGGGCCACCCGTCCCGACCTGCCGCACCTGGAGGAGGCGGCCGCGCTCGCCGCGCGCTTCGCGGAGGTGACGGCCGGCGACACCCTCGTGCACACCGACGTGCGCGACGACAACATCCTGCTGGGCGCGGACGGCTCGGCCGTGCTGTGCGACTGGAACTGGCCGGTCGTGGGCGCCGCCTGGCTCGACACCGTGTTCCTGATGATCGGCCCTCGCGGGGACGGCCTGGACGTCGACGCCGCCCTGGCCGCCGCCCCGCTGACCGCCGAGGTGCCCGCCGAGCACGTGGACATCGTGCTGGCGCTGCTGGCGGCGTACTTCTTCAGACAGGGTGACGAGCCCATCCCGCCGACCTCGCCGCACCTGCGCGACGCGCAGCGCTGGCAGGGCGAGGTCGTGTGGGAATGGCTGTGCGAGCGACGCAGCTGGTGATGGCGCCGGCTGATTTGGGGGGCCGGGCGACCCGCTGCTAATCTTGTCCGTCGCGTGTCCGGCAGCAGCCTGCGCCGACCGCTTCCACGACCTGAGACAGCATCCACCCGGAGACGAAGGCGCACCTGTGGCGAACATCAAGAGCCAGATCAAGCGGAACAAGCAGAACGAGAAGCGTCACGAGCGCAACAAGGCGGTCAAGAGCAACCTCAAGACCGCCGTGCGCAAGTTCCGCGAGGCCGCCGAGGCCGGTGACAAGGACCAGGCGATCGCCCTGAGCCGCGAGGCCGCCCGCAAGCTGGACAAGGCCGCCTCCAAGGGCGTCATCCACAAGAACCAGGCCGCGAACCGCAAGTCCTCGCTGTTCAAGAAGGCCGCCTCGCTCTGACCTAAGCCCAGCGACTGCGCCGACCCGCCCGACATCCTCGGGCGGGTCTGCTGCATTTCGGGCTCAGTGCTGGTCGCGCAGAGCGGTGACGGTGAGGACCAGCCGCTCCAGGGTGTACGAGGGGTCGCTCGCCGCCCCCTTGATGTCGGCGTCGGCCTTGGCCACCGCGCGGATCACCCGGCACAGCCCGGCGTCGGACCAGCCGCGGGACTGCTCACGCAGCGAGCGGAGCTTCCACGGGGGCACGCCGACCTCCCGGGCGAGGTCGGCCTCGCGCATGCCGCGCACGGCGCCCCGGTAGCGGGCCAGGCCGCGCGCGCTGCCGGCGAACGCCGAGGTGACGAGCACCGCCGCCGTGCCTCCGTCCAGCGCCCAGCGGAGCTCCTCCAGAGCGGCCTGGCGCTTGCCGGAGAACGCCGCGTCCGCGACCGCGAACGACTTGGCCTCCGCGCGGCCACCGAAGTACTGCTTGACCCGATCGGTTGTCAGGCTCTGGCCCAGGAAGTCGTTGGTGAGCTGGTGGGCCGCGGCCGCGAGCGAGCGCAGGTCGTGGCCGACGGCGGTCACCAGGAACGACGCGGCCTCCTGGTCGATGCTCGACCCGTGGCGGCGGACCTCGGCGGCGACGAAGCCCGCGAACTCCGAGGGGCGCAGCTCGTCGGACTTGGACTCGCTGACGCCCTTCAGCTTGCGCAGCTTGGTGAGCATGCCGGAGCCCTTCTGCCCGCCCCCGTGGGCCAGCACCAGGGCGACGTCGTCGGCCGGCGCCGCCGCATAGCCCAACAGTCCCTCGACCGACTCCTCGGGCAGGTGCTCGAGGTTGCGCACGACCACGCAGCGCACGGTGGAGAACAGCGACGGCGCCGAGAGCTCCCCCAGCGTGCCGAGAGTGAGGTCGGAGGCCATCGTCTCGGAGAGCTCCGCCTCCGCGTCGTGGGCGCGCACGGCCTCGCGCACCGCGGAGATCGTGCGCTCGTTGAGGAACTCCTCCTTGCCGGTCACGAGGGTGACCCGACCGAGGACGTCACCGGCGCGCATGGCGTCAGCCTGCCACAGCCCACCGACACCGGATGCGGCGGTCAGCGGGTCACGGTCGACACCTCGCCGCCATCGGCCACGACCAGCACGTCGCCGTCGAGGTCGGTGCGCAGGACGCGGCCGCCGGCCTCGGCCAGGGCATCCAGGACGCTGCCCGCCGGGTGCCCGTAGCCGTTGCCGGCGCCGACCGACACGAGCGCGACCTCGGCCTCCAGGGAGGTCAGCAGGCCCAGGTCCTGGTAGCGGCTGCCGTGGTGCGGGACCTTGAGCACGTCGACGTCCAGACCCGCCAGCACCGGGGCGAGCGCCGACTGGCCCTCCGGCTCGAGGTCGCCGGTCAGCAGCACGCGCACGCCGCGCACCTCGGCCAGCAGCACCACGCTGGCGTCGTTGGCCCGGCTGCCGTCGCCCGCGCCGACCTCCGTGCGCCCCGGCGGCGGCCAGAGGACCTGCAGCGTGACCGCGCCCACGGTGCGCGTCCCGGCGTACGGCGCGACCAGCGGAGCCAACCCCGACTCCCCTGCCACCTCGCCGACCTGCTCGACCCCGGACGGGGGGTCCGGGGTCGAGCTGGTCTCGACGGCGCCGACCCGTCGCCCGGCCAGCACCCCAGCCAGGCCGTCGACGTGGTCGGCGTGGAAGTGGGTCAGCACGAGCAGCGGCACCTCCTCGATCCCCAGCCGGTCCAGGCAGCCGTCGACGGCGTCCGCGTCGGGCCCGGCGTCGACCACGACTCCCTCGTCGCGGCCCGCACGCAGCACGAGCGCGTCGCCCTGCCCGACGTCGCACATCGCGAGGACCCAGCCCGGCGCCGGCCAGCCCGGGGTGGGCAAGGGCACCAGGACGACCGCGAGCAGCAGGGCGAACAGCCCGGCCCCCCTTGCCGGACGGCGCAGGAGCCAGGGCAGAGCCAGGGCCAGCGCGACGCACACCGAGCAGAGCAGGGCGAGGGTCACGACGCCGGCGCCCCAGTCGATCGCGGCCCCCGGCAGGTCGGCACCCCCGCGCGCCACGGCAACCACCCAGGCCACGCACCAGGCCGAGCCGGTGCCGAAGAGGCGGCCCGCCGGGGGCAGCAGCAGCCCCACCAGGCCACCGGCCAACCCCAGCACCGTCGCCGGCCCCACGAGGGGTGCCACCGCGAGGTTGGCCACCACGGCGACCAGGCTGACCTGACCGGACAGAGCCGCCACGACGGGCGTGCACGCCAGCTGCGCCGCTGCCGGGACCGCGACCGCCTCAGCCGCCCACCGCGGCAGCCACCCGCTCATCGCGTCGCGCCACCCGGGGGCGAGCACGACGATGCCGGCGGTCGCCAGCACGGATAGGGCGAAGCCGGCGGAGACCGCCAGCCCGGGCTGGACCAGGAGCAACACCACCACCGCCACTCCCAGCGCTCGGAAGGCGCGCTGCCGGCCGTCGACCCCCATTGCCAGAAGCCCCACCGCGCCCATGACCGCCGCGCGGAGCACGCTCGGTTCGGTGCGGGCGAGCAGGACGAAGCCGACGATTCCCGCCGCCCCCACGACGTGCAGCCACCGGCCGCGGACCCCGCACCACCGGGCCAGCAGCATCAGGAAGCCCACGACGAGCGTCAGGTTCGTGCCGGACACCGCAGTCAGGTGCGTCAGCCCCGTCGTACGGAAGTCCGCGGCGAGGTCGGGATCCAGGCCGGCGTCGTCGCCGTCGACCAGTGCGGGGACCAGTGCCCGCTGGTCGTCGGGCCGGTGGGCCACCGCCTCTCGGATCGAGGCCCGGACGGCGCTGGCCGCCCGCCACCACACGTCCGGGGGTGAGCGCATGACGGGGTCGCGCGCCGAGGTGAGGACGCCGGCCAGGTCGGCTCCGTCGGCCGCGACGAGCAGTCCCGACGTCGTGACCGAGGAGCCGAGCGGGGCGTGGCGCCACGACTCCCCGCCGATCACGAGCACCGGGGTGGCGAGCCGGTGGCTGCGCCCGCGGCCCGTGACCTCGCGGACCTCGAGCCGCACGAGCACCTGCTCCCCGAACCCTCCGGCCACGGGCCGGGGATCCGAGGTCACGGTGCCCGTGATGCTGGCCCCGGCGCGTTGCCGGGCCAGGTCGCCGACCGGGTTCTCGGCCACCGCCTCGTGACGCAGCAGCGTGCCTCCCGCCACGGCCGCCGCCACGAGGGTCAGCGCCAGCACGGTGGCCGGCGCGCGTCGGACGGCGAGGAGCACGAGCGCCGCGAGCGCCGCGAGAAGCAGCCAGACCCACGCCCCGAGGAGGTGGGCACCGATGCCGGCGAGCCAGCCGGCCGCCCCGAGCGCCGGCATCCTCAGGTCGTGCCGACCGCGCGGATCCTGCCGCCCTCCCCCGTCGTCCACGTCAGATGGTCACGTACGGCGCGATCCGCGCCAGCGTGGCGTCCCCGATGCCGTCGACCTCGAGCAGCTCCTCCACCGAGGAGAAGCCGCCGTGCTCGTCGCGCCAGGCGAGGATGGCCTGGGCGGTCACCGGACCGACCTCGGGCAAGGTCTCCAGCTCGGCCTGGTCGGCCGCGTTGAGGCTGACCAGCGGCGGGGCGGCGCCCCCGGGCGCTGGCGCCGGCAGCGACGCAGACCCGCCGCTCGGCGCCGCGGATCCCACGAGGACTTGCTCACCGTCGACCAGCGGGCGCGCCAGGTTGAGCGAGGTCAGGTTCACCCCCGGCCGCGCTCCCCCGGCGGCCTCGATCGCGTCGACCACCCGGGCGCCCGCGTCGAGCACCTGGATGCCCGGCCGACGTACCTTGCCCGCGACGTCGACGGTCAGCGGCGCAGCCGGAGCCACGGTCGCTGCCGGCGAGGCGGGGGACGGCTCGGGTACCGCCACCAGGGCCCCCGTCGCCGCGGACGCCAGCGGCCGAGCCATCGATGCCGGATCGGCCCGCCCGCGCACGACCCACCACGCGGTCGCCGCCAGGCCCAGCGCGACCAGCACGGCCACCACCGTCACCTGCGCTGGGCCCAGCAGCACCCGGCCCCGCAGCGGGTCGGGCAGGGCACCGGCGACCACCCGTCGGCGACGCGCCGCGTGGCGCCCCGGCATGGGAACCGCCGGTGGCGCGGCCGAGTCGCCCTCCTGCCCCCACGCGGGCGGTGGGCGGTCCGGGGCCTGGTGCGGTACGACGGTCAGCGGGCGGCGGGCAGGAGCCACGCGGGTGTGCCCCTCCCACCACTCGCCGCCCGCGGCGGGGTCGACCGCCCCGGTGACCTTCTCGGTGGTCTCCGGGGCGGCCGCCCGGTCCTCGGTGCGAGACACGGCCAGCTCCGCGCTCAGTTGGGCCAACCGGCGCGCGACCGCCTCGTCGTGCTCGTGCTGGGCTCGTCGGGTACGCATGGGGCGACGTTAGGGAGACCGGCGGACATCGGGCCGAGGCCGCCGAGGCGCCTGTGGACAGGCCCCGACGAGCGGCGTACCTGTGGACGGCCCCTGGCTTGCGGAGGCGCCAGCCCGGGGCGGTGCCCCACCCCGGTCGAGGCAGGCCGACCCGGGAGCTTCTGGGCCGGAACCTGCGCTTCTGGGCCGTTGTTCCGCCCCGGAAGCGCAGGTTTACCAGCAGATGCTGAAAAACCTGCCCGCTACCGCCGAGGCGACACGCAGACCGCGATCATCCCCGGCCCGACGTGCGCGCCGAGGACCGCGCCGAGCTCACCGCACCAGGGCTCGCGCCCCTCGAGGTTGCCGGCGAGGCGGTCGGTGAGGCGCTCGACGAGGGCGCCCGCACGGTCGGGGTTGGCAAGGTGAGCCACGCACAGGTCGATGGGGGCGCCGCCGGCGGCCTCGACGGCCAGCTCCTCGAGGCGGGCGAGGGCGCGGGTGCTGGTGCGGACCTTCTCCAACGGGGCGACCACCCCGTCCTCGATCTGCAGCAGCGGCTTGACGGCGAGCGCTCCGCCGAAGAGCGCCGAGGCGGTGCCGATGCGGCCGCCCCGGCGCAGGTACTCCAGCGTGTCGACGTAGAAGAGCGAGCGGGACGCGTCGGCGCGGCGACGCGCGGCCTCCGCCGCCGCCTCGACCGAGGCGCCCTGGCCGATGGCGTCGGCGGCCGCGAGGGCGGCGTACCCGGTGGCCACGCCGACCTGCCGGCTGTCGACACACTCGACGCGCACCGGCGCGTCGCGCGCGGCGAGCTGCGCGGACTCGAAGGTGCCGCTCATGTCGCCGGAGATGTGCACGGACACGATCTGCTTGGCCCCGGCGAGGGCCGCCCGCTCGTAGGCGTCCAGCATCGCCGCGGGCGCGGGCCGCGAGGTGCTCACCGGCTTGAACTCGCGCAGCGCCTGCGCGACCTTGTCCGGCGTCGCCTCCTGGGAGCCCTCGTCGAAGGAGCGCGCGCCGATCACCACCTGCAGAGGGACCACGAGGATCCCGCGCTGCGCCGCCACCTCCGCGGGGAGCGTGGCGGTCGAGTCCGTGACGACGGCGACCGACATGAGCCGAACAGTAGCGACCCCGGCTCAGACGACGATGTTGACCAGTTTGGGGGCGCGCACGATCACCTTGCGAATCTCCCGCCCGTCCACAGCCCGCCGTACGCCTTCGTCGGCCAGGGCCAGCGCCTCCAGGTCGGCCGCGGAGATGTCCGGCGCGACCTCCAGGCGGCCGCGGACCTTGCCCTGCACCTGGACGACGGCCGTGACCGACTCCTCCACCAACAGTGCCTCGTCGACGACGGGCCAGCCGGCGCGCGCCACGGTCGGCTGGTGGCCTAGCCGCTCCCACATCTCCTCGGCGGTGTACGGCGCCACCAGCGACAGCAGGATCGCCACGGCCTCCACGGCCTCGCGCACCGCCGGGTCGGCGCCGCCGGCTCCCGAGTCGATGGCCTTGCGGGTCGCGTTGACCAGCTCCATCGTGCGGGCCACCATCACGTTGAACCGGTGGATCTCGACCAGGTTCTCGGCCTCGTGCAGCGTGCGGTGGGTCAGCCGCCGCAGCGTCACGTCCCCGCCCGCCGGGTCGGCGCCCGGCTCGCTGGTGACGTCGCCGCTCAGGCGCCAGGCGCGCTGCAGGAAGCGCAGCGACCCACCGGGCGACACGTCCGCCCAGTCGATGTTGTCCTCGGGCGGACTCGCGAAGACCAGCGTCAGGCGCACTGCGTCGACCCCGAACTCCGCAAGTTGGTCCCCCAAGCTGACGCCGTTGCCCAGCGACTTGCTCATCTTGCGGCCGTTGTTGATCACCTTGCCCTGGGACAGGTACGCCGAGAACGGCTCGTCCCAGTCGACCATGCCCATGTCGCGCAGGGCCTTGGTGAAGAAGCGGGCGTAGAGCAGGTGCAGCACCGCGTGCTCGTCGCCGCCGACGTACAGGTCGACGGGGCCCCACGCGTTGGCCAGGCCGGTGTCGAAGGGCTGGGTGTCGTCGTGCGGCGAGACGTAGCGGAAGAAGTACCACGACGAGTCCACGAACGTGTCCATGGTGTCGGTGTCGCGCGTCGCCGGGCCGCCACAGGTCGGGCAGGTGACGTTGACCCACTCGGTGGCCGCACCCAGCGGCGAGGTGCCCTTGGGCTTCAGGTCGGCGCCGCGCAGCTCCGGCAGCTCGACCGGCAGCTGGTCGTCGGGCACAGCGACCTCGCCGTCCACCGGGCAGTGGATGATCGGGATCGGGGCGCCCCAGTAGCGCTGCCGCGAGAGCAGCCAGTCGCGCAGCCGGAAGTTGACCGTGCCGCGGCCCAGGCCCTTGCGCTCCAGGTAGGCGATGGTGGTCGACTTCGCCTCGTCGACGCCCATGCCGGACAGGTCGATCTCGTCGTTGGCCGAGTTGATGGCGGGGCCGTCGCCGGTGAACGCGTCGCCCTCCCAGTCGGCGGGCGGCTCGACGGTGCGGATGATCGGCAGGTCGAAGGCCTGGGCGAAGTCCCAGTCGCGCTGGTCCTGACCGGGTACGGCCATGATCGCGCCGGTGCCGTAGTCGGCCAGCACGTAGTCGGAGGCGTAGACCGGGATCCGGGTCCCGGTCAGCGGGTTGGTGGCGTGGACGCCCAGGAAGACACCGGTCTTGGGCCGGTCGGTGGCCAGCCGGTTGATCTCGGTCTCCTTGCGGACCTCGACCAGGTAGTCCTCCAGCCCGGGGCGCTGCTCGTCGGTGACCAGCTCGGAGGCCAGCGCCGCGTCGGCGGCGACGACCATGAACGTGGCCCCGAACAGCGTGTCGGGCCGGGTCGTGTAGACGGTCAGCGGCTCCTCGCGGCCCTCGATCACGAAGTCGACGTGCGCGCCCTCGGAGCGACCGATCCAGTTGCGCTGGGAGTTGACGACCTTGTCCGACCAGGTCGGCTGCAGGTCGTCCAGGCAGTCCAGCAGCTCTTGGGCGTAGGCCGTGGTGCGGAAGTACCACTGCGTCAGCTCACGCTTGGTCACCTCGGCGCCGCAGCGCTCGCACGCGCCGTCGACGACCTGCTCGTTGGCCAGCACGGTCTGGTCGTTGGGGCACCAGTTGACCCAGCTGTTCTTGCGGTAGGCCAGGCCCTTCTCGTGGAAGCGCAGGAACAGCCACTGCGTCCAGCGGTAGTACTCCGGGTCGGAGGTGTTGAAGCGCCGCGACCAGTCGAAGCTCACGCCGTAGCGCTGGAAGGACTCCAGCTGCGTGGCGATGTTGCCGTAGGTGTAGTCGGCCGGGTGCGCGTCGTTGCGGATGGCGGCGTTCTCGGCGGGCAGGCCAAAGGAGTCCCAGCCCATGGGGTTCAGGACCTCGTAGCCCTTCTGCCACCAGTAGCGCGCGATCACGTCGTGCAGCGCCGTGACCTCCGCGTGGCCCATGTGCAGGTCACCACTGGGGTAGGGAAACATCGTCAGGGCGTACTTCTTCTCGCGCGGCGAGTCGTCGTGGGCGCGGAACGGGTCCAGCTCCTCCCAGACCGGCTGCCACTTGCGCTCGGTGGCGGCGACGTCATAGGTCGCGGTCTCGTCGTGCTGCTGCTCGCTCATCGGTGTCTCTCTCCGCTGTCGGTGCGTGCTGGCTGCTGCCCTGGGGCACAAAAAAGCCCCTCGGTCACGAGGGGCAGCCGCGTCGGTGCGTGGGTGAACGACGCGGCTAGGTAAGGAGCAGGTTCCTGCACATGCCTTCAGCCTACCCGAAACGGCGTGCCCTAAAGTCGCCGCTATGACCGTGAGCGACATGTTCAGGCTGGACGGCAAGGTGGCCGTGGTGACGGGCGCCTCGAGCGGGCTGGGGGTGGCCTTTGCCCAGGGGTTGGCCGAGGCCGGCGCCGACGTGGCGCTGGGGGCGCGCCGCGTCGACCGGCTCGCCGACACCGCCGCCCTGGTCGAGACCGCCGGGCGCCGCGCCCTCGCCGTCGCCACGGATGTGGCCGACCCCGACTCCTGCACCCACCTGGTGGCCCTGGCCATGGAGGAGTTCGGCCGGGTCGACATCCTCGTCAACAATGCGGGGATCGGCACCGCCGCTCCCGCCACCCGCGAGGAGCCCGACGAGTTCCGCCGCGTGATCGAGGTCAACCTCAACGGCTGCTACTGGATGGCCCAGGCGTGCGGGCGCGTGATGCAGCCCGGATCCAGCATCATCAACATCTCCTCGGTGCTCGGCCTGACCACCGCGGGGCTCCCCCAGGCGGCGTACGCCGCGTCGAAGGCCGGCCTGATCGGCCTCACCCGCGACCTGGCCCAGCAGTGGACCGGCCGCAAGGGCATCCGGGTCAACGCCATCGCCCCCGGGTTCTTCGACTCCGAGATGACCGAGCAGTACCCGCCCGGCTACCTCGAGTCGCAGGCCCCGCGCCTGATCGCCGGCCGCAAGGGCGATCCCGCCGAGCTCGCCGCGACCGTCGTCTTCCTCGCCTCCGACGCCGCCGGCTACATCACCGGCCAGACCCTCCCCGTCGACGGCGGCATGACCATCACCTGATCGCGATCGCGCCAACGGGCGCGGTCGTCGGTGGTCGAGCAGCGACCACGACCGAGCCTGCGAGGTCGTGACGGAGCGTGTCGAGACCCCGGTGAGCCGGATGCCGACCCGCACCGTCCGCGCGCACACGTCACCTCACCGTCATCCGGGCTCCACCCGGGCGACCGCGCTCCGCCGCCTGCGGACGAGACCTTTCGCTCGACATCGACGAAAGGACACACCGTGCCGCGCACACCTACCTCCCTGATGGCGACGGGGGCCCTGACCGGGCTCCTCGCGATCGGCGCCCTCGCAACCTCCGCCGCCAGCCCCGCGCCCGAGGTCGGCTCCGGCCAGGACCGCTCGGCGCAGCTCGCGGCGAGGATCGACCCGGCCGAGCCGAAGAGCGTCATCCTGCTCATCGGCGACGGCATGGACGACTCCATGATCACCGCTGCCCGCGACTACGCCCTGGGCGCCGACGGGCGCTTCGCTCTCGACAGCCTTCCCTTCACCGGCGCCATGACGACCCACGGCCTCAAGGTCGGGCCCGGACCGGACTACCCGGTCGCCTACGTCTCGGACTCCGCTCCCACGGCCAGCGGCTGGTCGACGGGCAGGAAGACCGTCGACGGGCGGCTCTCCCAGGGCCCGAGCACCGCGACCACTGTCCCCGGCGAGGACTACCGGACCGTGCTGGAGCAGTTCCAGGAGGCCGGCAAGCTGACCGGCGACATCACCACCTCCGAGATCACCGACGCCACCCCGGCCGCGGCCGCGGCCCACATCAACGCCCGCGCCTGCAAGGGCCCGACGGACATGACGAGCTGCCTGCCGGCGAAGAAGTCCAACGGCGGCAAGGGCTCGATCGCCGAGCAGCTGGTCGACCACGAGGTCGACGTCCTCCTCGGCGGCGGCATGAGCAGCTACACCCAGTCCACCGACGCCGGCGGCGGCGAGACGGTCCTGTCGTACGCACAGCAGGAGCACGGCTACCGCGTGCTCCAGGACGAGCACGACCTCGCCGCCGTGACCTCCTTGGAGGACGGGCCCGTGCTGGGTCTCTTCGCGCCGGCGAACCTGACACCGATGAACGACCCCCTCGTCGCCACACCACCTCCGGGCGCGGGAAGCGCGACCACCGAGTGCACACCGGCCGACCGTGGCGACCAGCCGGACCTGTCGACCATGACGCGGAAGGCGATCGAGCTGCTGGACAACCCCGATGGGTTCTTCCTACAGGCCGAGAGCGCGATGATCGACAAGCAGGAGCACGCCACCGACATCTGCGGCGCGATCGGCGACCTGGTCGAGCTGGACGAGGCCGTCCGGGTCGCGCTGGACTACCAGGCCGAGCACCCGGACACGCTGATCATCGTCACGGGGGACCACGCGCACTCCACCCAGATCGTCGGCGGCAGCGGCGACGGCAAGCTGACCGCCACCCTGAGGACCGCCGACGGCGACCCGCTGACGGTGGCCTACTCGACCTCCGACACCGGCTCGGACCACACCGGCGCCCAGATCCGTGTCGCGGCCTCGGGTCCCCAGGCGGCCAACGTCACCGGCGTGATCGACCAGACCGACCTCTACGCGACGATGCTCGGCCGTACACCCAGCACGCTCCCGGGTCCCGGGCAGCCACAGCCCTTGGCCCCCCAGGCGGCCGTCGCGTCGCCGCCCGCGTTGTCTCGCGGCGCCCTGCGCCGAGCCGGTCTGCCGGTCTCGGTGGCCGCCGCCGGCTCGACCAAGGTGACCGTGCATCTGCTCGGCAAGGGCAGGGTCCTGGCGTCTCGCAAGGTCGGACGCGAGGGCGGCGACGTACGCCTGCGGACGAGGCGGACCGTCACCGGCCAGCTCGTGGTCAAGGTCGTCGCCACCGGCCCGGGCGGCAGCGACGTCGCCACCCGCAGGGTCCGCATCACCCGCTGATGTCGATGCCCCGCTGACCCGTCACCAACTGCTGACGGGTCAGCGGGGGTCGGCGTGAGCTTGTGACGGGTCAGCGGTCGAGCCAGCGCCGCCGGGCGTGGAGGTACGCCGCCGCGTCGGCGTACCCGAGTCGGGCCGCGACCTCGGCGACCGGCATCGTGGCGCGACCGGCGTGCAGGGCGTACGCCAGCGACGAGCGGACCTCGTCGAGCAGCACCCGGTAGCCGACCCCCTCCCCGGCCAGGCGCCGCCGGAGCTGACGCTCGCTGAGAGCCAGGGCGGCCGCGACCTCGGGCATCGGCGCGCCCTCGGGGAGCCGCTGCGTGATGAGGACCCGGACGTCCTGGGCCAGCCCGGTGCGCGCGCGGCGCGCGTCGACGACGTCCTCGCACATGCGCGCGGCCAGCTCCAGCCGCTCCGCGCTGCGCTGCGGCAGCGGCCGGTCGAGCTGGTCCATGGCGAACTCCAACCGCGCCGCCCCGTCGTTGGTGGTCAGCTCGCCTCCGACCCCGCCCGGCACCAGCGAGTCCAGCACCGTGCGCACCGCGCTCGCGTCGCGCTCGACGAGGAAGCGCCGCACGTCGGCGGGCAGCTCGGCGCCGTCCAGCGTCACGACCACCCGGTCCCCCGCCAGGACGGCGCGCGGGATCGCGAACGCGAAGCTCAGGTCGATGAAGCGCAGCGCGACCACCATCGCGTCCAGGACGGTCCGGCTCGCCAGCAGCGCGAACCCGAACGCCCCGAAGGTGGCCGCCTGGTAGCGCTCGCCCACGTCGGCGCCGACCTCGCCGAGGAGGCGGTGCAGCGTCCGTACGACGCGCAGCTCCTGCGCGGCGGTCACCTCGCCGCCGAGGGCCTCGGCGCGCAGTCCGGTCCCGAGCAGCACCCGGTGCGCGGCGACGCCGCGAGCCCCGGCGTACTCCACGAGCAGCCCGACGCCCGCCGCGGAGCGCGGGAAGTGCCACCCCTCGGCGGCGGGGTCGGGCAGGAGGTCCATGTCGGGGATTATCGGCGATCGGCGGCAGAGCGCCGCGCCGTCGCCGGCTCGGTCCACGAACCGCCGGACGAGTCGGTGCAGGGTGCCCAGGGTGCGCGACGTGGCAGGCACTCCCAGATGGCGCTCGACGTGCCCGGTGGGGTCGCCCGACTGCCGGTCAGGCCTGCGCCCGTTGCTGAATAGGTAACCCGGCCCCGTGAGCACCACGTCGGGCTGCGTAGACGACGGTGCCGTTGGTCTGAAGCTGGTGGCCGACCGCGCCCACTCCGGGCGAAGGCCGCCTCCAGGCTCGGTCGATCGGGGCATACCGAGAGCGCCGAGGCATGTCCGGAACTATCAACCGGGTCACCCTCGGTGCCTCCCCGGGCCCGGTCCGCGGCCCTACGTTCGGGGCCATGAGCATCCGCATCGTCGTCATCGGCGCCGGCTTCGGCGGCCTCGGCGCGGTCCATGCCCTCAAGCAGGCCGGTCTCACGGAGATCACCGTTCTGGAGCGCGCCGACGATGTCGGCGGCGTGTGGCGCGACAACACCTACCCCGGCGCCGCCTGCGACGTCCCCTCGCCGCTCTACTCGTGGTCGTGGGCGCTCAACCCCGGCTGGACCCGCCGCTACGCGAGGCAGCCGGAGATCCTGGACTACCTGCGCGCCTCCGCCCAGCGCGAGGGTCTGCTCGCCCACGTGCGCACCGGCGTCGAGGTCACCGCCCTCACCTACGACGAGGCGGAGTGCGTCTGGCACGTCGAGACCGCCGAGGGCACGACGTACGACGCCGAGGTGGTCGTCTCCGCCGTCGGCCAGCTCTCCAACCCCGCCGTCCCGCGCCTCCCCGGCGCGGAGACCTTCGCCGGGCCGGCGTTCCACTCCGCCCACTGGCGCCACGACGTGGACCTGCGCGGCGCGCGGGTCGCGGTGGTGGGCACCGGCGCCAGCGCGATCCAGCTGGTGCCCGGCATCGTCGACGACGTGGCCGCGATGACCGTCTTCCAGCGATCGGCGCCCTATGTCATCCCCAAGCCCGACCGGGGCTACCGGCCTGTGCACCACCGCGCCTTCGAGCGGTTCCCACGGCTGCTGGCCGCCGAGCGGCGCTCATGGTTCTGGCTGACCGAGCTCTACAACGCCGCGCTGGGTGGGGTCTCGCCGGTGTCGCGCCCGCTCCTGGCCACCGTGCGGGCGGTGTGGCGGCTGACCCTGCGCCGGCAGGTGCCCGACCCCGACCTGCGCCGGCGGCTCGTGCCGGAGTACCCCCTGGGGTGCAAGCGGTTGCTCTTCTCCAACGACTGGTACCCCGCGCTCGCCCGCGACCACGTCGAGGTCGTCACCGACGCGGTGGCCGGCGTCCAGCCTGGCGGCGTGCGCACCGCCGACGGCCGCCTGCACGAGGTGGACGTGCTGATCTGGGGCACCGGGTTCGCGGCCACGGACTTCCTGGCACCGATGCGGGTGACCGGAGTGGGCGGCGCCGACCTGCATGAGCTGTGGAGCGACGGCGCCCGCGCCCATCTCGGCATCAGCGTGCCCGGCTTCCCGCAGCTTTTCTGCATCTACGGCCCCAACACCAACCTCGGCGGCAGCTCGATCATCGCGATGATGGAGGCCCAGGCCGGGTACGTCGCCGAGGTGGCACGGCACCTCGCCGACGGCGGACCGCGCGCTCTCGCCGTGCGGCCCGAGGTCGCGCAGGCCTACGACCACGAGATGCAGTCGCGCCTGCGGCGCAGCGCCTGGGCCGGCTGCGACAACTGGTACGCCGACGGCGCCCGAATCACCACCAACTGGCCGGGGCTCGTGGACGAGTACCGCGCCCGCACCGCCCACGTCGACTGGGATGAGCTCGAGGACGTCGCGCGATGAGCAGTGGGCTCAGCCGACCGCCTGGGCCCGCGCCCAGCGGTAGTCGGCCTTGCCCGACGGCGAGCGCTCCATCTCCCCCACCCGCACGATCGCCTTCGGCACCTTGTAGCGCGCGATGTGCCGCCCGGCCTCGGCCAGCAGGTCCTCGTCGGTGACGTCGGCGCCCTCCGCGAGCTGGACGATGCCCACGACCTCGCTGCCCCAACGCTCGGACGGTCGGCCGACGACGACGACGTCGCGCACGGCCGGGTGCGCCGCGAGCGCCCGCTCGACCTCCTCGACGAAGATCTTCTCGCCACCGGAGTTGACCGTCACGCCGTCGCGGCCGAGCAGCTCGATGCGCCCGTCCTCGAGGACGTCGGCGCGGTCTCCCGGCACCGACCACCGGACCCCGTCGACGACGGGAAAGGTGCGCGCGGTCTTCTCGGCGTCGCCGAGGTAGCCCAGCGGGATCCGGCCGGTGCGCGCCAGCCAGCCGCCACGCTCGCCGGGCCCAAGCAGGCGGGTCAGGTCACCGCTCAGGACCGCCGTGTCCTCCTGCGCCTCGAACACGGCCGGCTCGGCCTCGGCGCCCTTGAACGAGTAGACGTTGAGCTGGATCCCGGTCTCGCTGGAGCCCACCGTGTCGCGGATCATGAGGTGTGGCAGCGCCGCGAGCAGGCGGCTGCGCACGGTCGGCGACAGCGGGGCGCCCCCGTTGCTGAACGCCGCGACGCAGGACAGGTCGTAGTCGCGACGCTCGAGCTCCTCCACCAGCGGCCGGGCCACGGCGTCGCCCACGACCGGGATCGCCAGGCACCGCTCCCGCGCGGCCACGCCCAGCGCGTCGGCGGGGACCAGGCGGTGCACGTCGTCGGGGATCACGATCTTGCCCCCGGTCGTGAACATGTGGAACGCCGACCACTGCGCCGCGCCGTGCATGAACGGCGGCAGCATCAGCATGGTCGTGCCGCCGTTCGCGTCGACGGCGGCCTGCGCGATCTCCTCGTACGACGCGTACGGCGTGGTGGTGCCGAACGGCAGCCCGCCCATCGCGGAGACGAAGACGTCGTCGTGGCGCCACACGACGCCCTTCGGCATCCCGGTCGTGCCGCCGGTGTACATGATGAACAGGTCGTCGCCGGACGGCTCCGGCATCGCACCGGAGGGTGCCGGGGTGCCGACGACGTCGGCGTAGTCGACCGCGCCCGGCAGCAGCGCGTGGCCGCTCTCGTCGGCCACCTGCACCAGCACCCTCAGCCCCGCCACCCGGTCGCGCAGTGCGGCCACCTGCGGCGCGAACTCCGCGGCGTACACGAGCGCGTCGGTCCCCGCGTCCTCGAGCAGGTAGAGCAGCTCCTCCTCCACGTAGCGGTAGTTGATGTTGTACGGCGCCACGCGGGCGCGCCAGGCCCCCACCAGCGTCTCCAGGTACTCGTTGCCGTTGCGCAGGTAGATCCCCAGGTGGCTCTGGCCGGACTCGTGCCCGGCCAGAGCGTCGCGCTCGGTGTGGCACCCGAGCCCCTGCGACACGAGGAAGTGCGCCACCCCGTCCATGCGGGCGTCTGCCTCGGCGTACGTGAGCCGCCGGTCGCGCCAGACCAGGACCTCCTGGTCCGGGACCGCCCGGGCCACCGTGCGGAACACCGTCGAGAGGTTGAAGCCGGGCATGCGCGCTCCTGCGGTGGACGGCCGAGACTCAACTAGAACAGGTTCCAGGCACTGTAGCGGCCGTCACACCGCCACGACAGGCCCCGAGGAGAGCCGACCGGGGCGACGAGGAGTTGGCGGTCCACTCGTCCTCGGCGCGGCCGCTCGGTGACGGGCCCGCGGAGAGCGCGAGCCGGCCCAGTCCCCGTCAGCCGTCGTACGGCAGGAACTGCCCGTCGCGGTAGAGCACCTGGTTGTCCGCGCTCAGGACGACCTCCCCGATCACCGGGGGGTCCGGCTCGAACACCTTGGCCACCACCGGCGCCCCCTGGGGCGTGGTCTGCCACAGCTTGGCGGAGCGGTCCGCGGACGCCACGACGAACCGGTTGTCGCGCAGCCACAGCGTGTCGCCGAAGACCTCTCCGAGCACGTAGTTGGTGCCGCCGACGGTCGAGTTGGCGCCGAGGATGCCGCCGTGGCTGATCTGGGCGATCCCGTCCTCGTGGATGAGCGTCGTGTCATGGACCTCGCCGTTGAGGTAGACGTCGACGCGGTGCTCGGCCATGGTCTGCCAGAAGCTCGAGTCGGTGCCGCCCTCGTAGGCCAGCTGCGAGGAGCCCCACGCCCGCACCGGCAGCGCCACCGGCACGTGGCCCTGCACGATCACCCAGTCGGTGCCGCGAGCCTCGGCGGCACCGAGCACGTGGTCCATCCAGCGGAGCTGCTGAGGGTCGAGCCTCAGCCTGACGTCACCGCGCACCGACTGGAACTGGTCGACCGAGACCAGCAGCACCTCGGGGTGCAGGTAGGTCGCGTACGCCGTCTTGGCCGCCGGCCCCGAGGGGTGCATCCGGTAGCCGCCCGGACGGATGATCTTCTCGGCGAAGCGCGCCTTGTACGTCGGCACCATGGCCCGGTGGAAGCGGCTCCTCCGGGTCTCGCCGTGCCACGGGTTGTCGCCGATCTCGTGGTCGCCGATCGAGGGGTGCACGTCGAGGCCGCGCTGCGTGAACCGCGCGCGCCAGTGGGAGTAGTAGAAGTCCGCAGCGCGCTTGAGGGCCGCCTCGCGCTGCCGATCGTTGCCCACGGGCCCGAACACCCCGGACTCCGAGGCGTCCTGCCCCCAGTGGCCGTTGACCAGATCGCCGGCGACGAGGACGTCGTCGGGCCGCTCGGCGGCGAAGGTGTCCATCACGGTCGCGACCGTCTGTGCATACGAGGCGTTCCACGAGTTCGGCATGCCGGGCTTCCAGCGCGGCGAGCGGCGCAGGTCCGCGATGTCGCCGTTCATGAAGTCCGGCGACGACAGGAACCGATAGTCGGGCGAGGCGGCGGGCGGCGCCGGCGACGCCACGACTCCGTCGACGTCTCGACCGGGCCCGGTCTCGACGCGCTCCGCGGGATGCGCGGTCGCGGTCAGTGTCGCGGTGATCGCCACCGCGGCGACGCCCACGGCTGCGAGCCGGCGACGGCTGCGCCGAAGGTCAGGCCCAAGGGCAGGTCTGGTCGTCACGCGCGCTGCTCCGGTCGTCTCGGTCGCTCGCGCGGATGTCAGGCAGACCTCTGCACCGGCGGCGACTGGAATGTCACCGCCATCGTGACACAGGACCGGCGATGATCACGGCCCTTCGCCACCTCGATGTTCGGTGGAGCTGAGGGGACTCGAACCCCTGACCCTCTGCATGCCATGCAGATGCGCTACCAGCTGCGCCACAGCCCCGAACCGCTGCCCCAGTGCTTCAGGCAACTCGCGGAATACTAGCCAACCCTGCACGCCACGCGAAATTCGGGGGTCACCCGATGCGGTTGTAGGCGCCCAGCCGCAGCACGCCGGCCTGTGGATGCTCCTCCAGCACCACCCAGCCGCAGTTGTCGAGCCCGCGTAGGGAGTGGAACTGCTCCTCGGGCCAGTCGAGCATGGCCCCGGTCGCCACCCGGATCGCGGCACCGTGGGAGACGGCCACCCCGGTCTCGCCGGGGCCGAGGGCCGCGAGGAGCTCCCCGAGCACGGCCGACATCCTGCGGCGCACGTCGGCGGCGGGCTCCGCCCCCGGCGCCGCGTCGTAGCGCCCGCTGCGGAACTGCGCGAACCCGTCCGGATCCAGCGCGGCGTACTCGTCGTGGGTCAGGCCCTGCCGCTCGCCCAGGTGGAATTCCCGCAGGCGCTCGTCGTAGGTCGGTCGCAGCCCCGTTGCCTCGGCCACGGCGTCGGCCGTCGCTCGCGCGCGCACGAGGTCGGAGGACCACAGCACGCTCGGGTCGAGCTTGGCCAGCGCCCGGGCGGACGTGGCGGCCTGTTCGCGACCGACGTCGTCGAGCTCCACGTCCAGCTGCCCCTGCACGCGCAGCGCGTGGTTCCAGGCCGTCCGGCCGTGGCGAAGCAGCACCAGGGTGCGGGAGGAGGCCTCAGACACCGGTGGGCGGGCCCGTGACGTCCGCGGGGAGCTCGATGGTGGGGCAGTCGCGCCACAGCCGCTCGAGGGCGTAGAACTGACGCTCCTCCTCGTGCTGGACGTGCACGACGATCTCGCCGTAGTCGAGCAGGACCCAGCGGCCCTCGCGGTGGCCCTCGCGTCGGATGGGCTTGGAGCCGATCTCGCGCAGCTTGTCCTCCACCTCGTCCACGATCGACTTGACCTGACGGTCGTTGGAGCCGGACGCGATCACGAAGGCGTCGGTGATGGCGAGCTGCTCGCTGACGTCGAAGGCGACGATCTGCGTGGCGAGCTTGTCGGAGGCCGCGCGGGCCGCGGTGACGACGAGCTCGACGGCGTGGTCGGTGGCAGTCATAGGTCTTCCGTTGCTGTGGGTGCTGCGGTGTCTGGGGTGGGGGGGTAGAGGCGGTGCTTCTGGATGTACTGCACCACACCGTCGGGCACGAGGTACCAGACGGGCTGGCCGCGCCGCTGCCGCTCGCGACAGTCGGTCGAGGAGATGGCCAGCGCGGGGATCTCCACCATCGTGACGCGGGCCGAGGGGATCGACCCAAGGACGGCGGGGTCCATCTCGTAGCCGGGGCGCGTGCAGCCCACGAAGTGCGCCAGCGCGAACAGCTCGTCGGCATCACGCCAGCCGAAGATGTCGGTGAGCGCGTCCGCGCCGGTGATGAAGTACAGGTCGGCGTCGGGCATCGCGGAGCTGAGGTCGCGCAGCGTGTCGATCGTGTACGTCGGGCCCTCGCGGTCGATGTCGACCCGCGACACCCGGAAGCGCGGGTTGGCCGCGGTCGCGATGACCGTCATCAGGTAGCGGTGCTCGGGCGGGGAGACGCGCCGCTCGGACTTCTGCCAGGGACGCCCCGTGGGCACGAACACGACCTCGTCGAGGTCGAACCAGGCCTGCACCTCGGCGGCGGCCACGAGGTGGCCGTGGTGGATGGGGTCGAACGTGCCGCCCATGACGCCGACCCGGCGGCGTACGGCGTCAGTCATGCCGGGAGTCATGGAGTCCCATGCTCAGCTGTGCTCGCGTCCCCCGCCGAAGGCGACCAGGGCACCGAGCATCCCCATGAGGATCGCGATCGCGATCACACCGACCCACCAGGGGTTGATGACCTGCTCGTGGTGCTCCTCGGCGGCCCGGGTCACGGACAGCGTGATCTCGCTCAGCAACATGACCGCAGCCTATCGGGCCGCTCACCCGAGCAGCGACTCGACTCCGGCCAGCACCAGCCAGAACCGCAGCGTCCGGCCCACGAAGATGGTCGGCAGGAAGACGTACATGCGCATCTTGAGCGCCCCCGCCACCGCCGCCATCACCAGCAGCGGCGGGATCCCGGCGAACGACGAGACCAGCATGATCGACCCGCCGAACCACGGACGCCCGTCGATGCGCTGCTGCCAGCGCAGATAGCTCTGGCTCACCTTCGGCCCGGAGAGCCGCTTCTGGACCCACTCGGTGTCGAAGCTGCGCCGGGTCAGCTCGTACCAGACGATCTTGCCCACCGTCTGGCCCGCGCCCGCCGCCACCGCCAGGGCGAAGGCGTGCCCGTCCCCCACGGTGGCGGCCATGCCGCCGAGGATGACCTCCATGTTGATCAGTGGGAACAGGGCAGACGCGATGCTGACCCCGAAGCTCCACAGGTACAGGCTCATGCCGCGGCGCGCTCCGGCACCGGGAGGCCGAGCTGGAAGAGCCACCGCAGCGAGACGCACTTGAGCACGACCAGCGCCAGCGCGATGGCCAGGCCGACCGCGACGGCGAACTCGACGTTCCACTCGCGCAGGACCAGCAGCAGCACCGCGAAGAGCGAGGAGTTGACCGCCTTGGCCGGCTTGGACCAGTTCCACACATAGATCCGGCGGTCCACGATGTAGAAGTAGTTGGGGCTGCGGATCGGCCAGGCCAGGAACGCCATCGACAGGAACATGTCGATGACCATGAAGTTGAAGAGGTAGACCGCCACGGGCAGCGCCAGCTGCGGCTCGATCCACACCAACCCGACGTAGAAACCGGCGCAGTTGATCCGGTCGCACATGATGTCGATGACGCCGCCGATGCGGGTCTCGCAGTCACGCAGGCGCGCGTAGCCGCCGTCGGCCATGTCGCCGACCCAGTACACGGCCAGGCCCACGACCAGCATCGTGAGGTCCTCCTCGCGCGCGGCGGCGAGGCAGAGACCCAGCGAGACGAGGGTCCGGACGAAGGTGATGACCGTGGCGCCCGTGAACAGCCTCTCGGCTGCCGGATCGGCGTACACGGACGCGTCGGTCGCGGGCATGTGGGAACGCTATCGCGCCGGCGCCCCGCGTCAGCGCACGTGCCCCTCCCCCGTGACGACGTACTTGGTCGAGGTCATCTCCGGCAGACCCATCGGACCCCGCGCATGCAGCTTCTGGGTGCTGATCCCGATCTCCGCGCCGAAGCCGAACTCGCCGCCGTCGGTGAAGCGGGTCGAGGCGTTGACGAGCACCGCCGCGGAGTCCACGGTCGCGACGAAGCGCCGCGCCGCGCCCTGGTCCTCGGTGACGATCGCGTCGCTGTGCTGGCTGGAGAAGCGCCGGATGTGGGCCACCGCCGCGTCGAGATCCGGTACGACGGCCGCGGAGATGTCGAGCGAGAGGTACTCCCGCTCGTGGTCCTCGTCGGTCGCGGGCACGACGCCGTCCAGCGCCTGGAACGCGTCGTCGCCGTGGACGGTCACGCCGGCCGCCTGCAGCGCCGCGGTCACCCGCGGCAGGAAGTCCTGCGCGACGTCGGCGTGGACGAGCAACGACTCGGCCGCGTTGCAGACGCTCGTGCGATGGGTCTTGGAGTTGAGCACGATCGCCAGCGCCTTGTCGAGGTCGGCCGCGCGGTCGACGTAGACGTGGCAGTTGCCGACGCCCGTCTCGATGACCGGCACGGTCGACTCCTCGACCACGGAGCGGATCAGGCCGGCTCCCCCACGCGGGATCAGCACGTCGACGTACCCACGGGCCCGCATGAGCGCCTTGACGCTGTCACGGGTGTCGCCCGGGACCAGCTGGATCGCGTCGGCGTCGAGGCCGGCCGCTGCGACCGCGTCCCGCAGCACGGCCACGATCGCGGCGTTGCTCGAGCGCGCGCTGGAGCTGCCGCGCAGGAGCACGGCATTGCCGGACTTCAGGCAGATGCCGGCCGCGTCGGCGGTGACGTTGGGGCGGGCCTCGTAGATCATCCCGACCACGCCGAACGGCACCCGCACCTGCCTCAGCTCCAGGCCGTTGGCCAGCGTGCTTCCCCGGACCACCTCCCCCACCGGGTCGGGCAGGCCGGCCACGTCACGCAGCCCCTGGGCGATCGCGGCGAGCCGCTCGGGCGTCAGCCGCAGCCGGTCGACGACGTTGGCGGGCGTGCCGTCGGCCTCCGCTCGCGCCACGTCCTCGGCGTTGGCCGCCAGCACCTCGGCCTCGCGATCCAGCAGCGCGTCAGCCATCGCGTGCAGCGCCCGGTCCTTGTCCCCCCGCGTCGCCAGCGCCAGCCCGTGGCTCGCCGCACGAGCGCGCCGTGCGACCTCCAGCACGTCCTGCATCGGATCCTCTCCACTCATGCCCCGAGCCTATTCCCGCGCTCCACTCCGCACCGCCCCGTCCCACACCACGCCGCTCCCCCCTGACCCGTCACCAACTCACGCAAATGACCGCTGACCCGTCAGAAAGTCTCTGACGGGTCAGCGGTCGTGGTGATCAGTTGGGGACGGGTCAGCCCTTGCGCTGGTTGATCTGCTCGGTGGCGGCGGGCAGGACCGCGTGCAGGTCGCCCACGACGCCGAAGTCGACCAGCTCGAAGATCGGGGCCTCGTCGTCCTTGTTGACCGCGACGATGGTCTTCGAGGTCTGCATGCCGGCCCGGTGCTGGATGGCCCCGGAGATGCCGTTGGCGACGTACAGCTGCGGGGAGACCGTCTTGCCGGTCTGGCCCACCTGGAAGGTGTGCGGCATCCAGCCGGAGTCGACGGCGGCGCGCGAGGCGCCGACCGCCGCGCCGAGGGCGTCGGCGAGGCCCTCGATCGGCTCGAAGTTGCCGCCGGTGCCGCGGCCGCCCGAGACCACGATGGCGGCCTCGGTGAGCTCCGGGCGACCGGAGGCCTTGCGCGGCTGCTGCGCCACGATCTGGGCGGTCTTGGCCGCGTCGGAGATGGTCGCTGCGAACTCCTCGACCGTGCCGGCGCCGGCCTCCTCGACCGGGGAGGTCGAGTTGGGCTTGACCGTGATGATCGGGGTGCCCTTGGTGACCTTGGCCTTGACCGTGTAGTTGCCGGCGAACACGCTCTGCGTCGTCACCGGCCCCTCCTCCACGTCGACGGCGTCGGTGATCAGGCCGGACTCGATCTTGATCGCGAGGCGGGCGGCGACCTCCTTGCCCTCGTAGCCGGAGACGAAGAGCACCGCGGCCGGCGATGCCTTCTCGACCAGCTGCTGGAGGGCCTCGGCCTTGGGGGCCACCAGGTAGCCCTTGATCTCCGCGTCGTCGACGACGTAGATCTTCTCGGCGCCGAACGCCTTGAGCCTCTCGGCGACCTCGCCGGCCTTGTCGGCCCCGCCGAAGAACACCGCGGCGGGCTCACCGAGCCGCTTGGCCAGGGCCAGCAGCTCGAGCGTGGGCTTGCGGATTGCGCCGTCGACGTGGTCGACGACAACCAGAACCTCAGACATGTTCGTTCCCCGTCCTCAGATGAACTTCTTGGCGGCGAGGAAGTCGGTCAGCGCGGTGGCGCCCGACCCATCCTCGTCCTTGACGATCTCGCCGGCCGTGCGCGGCGGGCGCTCGGTGGTGTCCTCGACCTCGGTCCAGGCGACCGAGAGGCCGACCTCGCCGGAGTCGACGCCCAGGTCACCGAGAGACCAGGTGTCCAGCGGCTTCTTCTTTGCCGCCATGATCCCCTTGAACGACGGGTAGCGGGCCTCGCCGGTCTGGTCGGTCACCGAGAGCACGAGCGGCATGGTGCCGCCGATGACCTCGGTGGCGGTGTCGCCGTCGCGCTTGATGCGGACCTGGTCACCCTGCGTCTCGATGACGGAGGCGAACGTGACCTGGGGCAGGTTGAGGCGCTCGGCCAGCATGGCAGGGACCACGCTGCCGGAGGCGTCCGTGGACGCCATGCCACAGACCACCAGGTCGGCCGCGCCCTTGTCCTGGCCGATCTTCTCGATCGCCTTCGCGAGGACGAGCGAGGTGGCGACGTAGTCGGAGCCGGCGATGGCCTCGTCCGTGACGTGGACGCCCTCGTCGGCGCCCATCTGCAGCGCCTTGCGCACCGCGTCGACCGCCTTCTCGGGACCGATGGTGAGCGCGATCACCTTGGTCTCCTCCGGGCTGTCCGACTTCTCCTTGATCTGGAGGGCCTGCTCGACGGCGTACTCGTCGAGCTCGGAGAGCAGGCCGTCGACGCCAACGCGGTCAACGGTGTTGTCCGACTCGAACCGGCGGTCGCCGGTCGCGTCGGGGACGTGCTTCACACAGACGACAATGTTCATGGTGGTGTGGCCTGGACGGCCCCTCCTGATGCACTCGTGAGGTCAAGGGAATGGCCAAGGACTGCCATGACTGCCATGACTGCCGGCGTGGGCAGGCTACCGCCGAGGCTCCGGCGACGAAACACGGGTCGGCGTTCGACTACGTCACAGCGTGCGGTAGGCCACCCGTTGCCAGGAGACGGCGACCGTCATGGACGGACGAGCCGGTCGAGGATGCGTCCCACGATGAGGTAGACGACCGCGCCGATGCCGTAGTTGAACAGCGCCGTGGTCTTGCCGCCGTTCTCACCGGTGAACCGCTTGATCGGGTTGTCGAGGTCGAAGACCCCGAGGTCGACGCTGTCCGCGAGGTCGAGCACGAGCTCGACGAGCGGGTTCGTGCGCTCCGCGTCGACGGCGATCAGCAGGGCGGCGACGGCCAGCACCGAGGCACACAGCGCGCACAGCAGCCAGACCACCCGGGCGAGGGTCAGCCTGACCTTGCTGCCATTCGATCTGCCCTCTGCCACGTCGCTACCGCCCCTCGAACTCAGCCTTGCCCGGACCGTTCGTGACGAAGGATCGCATACCGGTCGTGCGGTCCTCGGTCCCGAAGAGCGCGGCGAACTGGACGCGCTCGAGCTCGAGACCGGTCACCAGGTCCACCTCCAGCCCTCGGTCGATGCTCTCCTTCGCGGCGCGTACGGCGAGCGACGCCGCGCCGCGGAACTGCCGCGCCCAGGCGACCGCTTCGTCGTACACCGAGGCGGCCGGCACCAGCCGGTCGACCAGGCCGATGGCCAGCGCCTCTTCGGCCTTCACGAGCCGGCCGGTGAAGATGATGTCCTTCGCGGTGCTCGGGCCGACCAGCCGGCTGAGCCGCTGGGTGCCGCCGGCGCCGGGGATGATGCCGAGCAGCACCTCCGGCTGACCCAGCGTCGCGTCGTCGGCGGCGATCCGGAAGTCGGCGGCCAGCGCGAGCTCGCAGCCACCGCCCAGGGCGTAGCCGTTGATGGCCGCCACGACCGGCTTGGGGATGTCGGCCACGGCGTTCACCGCCGACTGGATGGAGCCGGAGATCCGGGCCATGTCACTGGAGGTGAGGTCGACCATCTCCTTGACGTCGTTGCCGGCCGCGAACACCCGCTCGCCGCCGTAGACGACCACGGCCTTGACGTCGTCGCGCTCCGCCGCCTCCGCGGCCGCGGCCCGCAGCTCGGCCTGAACCTGGATGCTGATCGCGTTCATCTTCGGACGGTCGAGGCGGATCGTGCCCACGCCCTCGGCGACCTCGAGCCTCACGAACTCTGACATCTGGCAACTCCCTGCTGGTCGGTGAACGTGGCTTGAGCCTGCCACTGCCGGCGGGCCCTCGGAGAGCAGGTGTCGAAGGATAGGCAACAATGGATCGAGTGACTCCTGGCCTGTGGCGCAACCTCGGCGACCACGCGGCCGTGTGGCCGGGACGTCATCATCCCCTCGGGTCGACCTGGTCCCCTGAGGCCACCAACTTCGCCGTCCACGCGCCCCGCGCGACGGCGGTCTGGGTGTGCGTGTTCGACGACGAGGGTGGGGAGCGTCGCCACCAGCTCACCGAGCAGACGCTGGGCATCTGGCACGGGGCGGTCCCGGGCGTCGCGGTCGGCGCTCGCTACGGCTACCGCGTCGACGGGACCTGGCGGCCCGAGGAGGGCCTGCGATTCAACCTCGACAAGCTGCTGCTCGACCCGTTCGCCCGCGCCGTGAGCGGTGAGGTGACGGTGCACCCCGCGATCTACGGCTTCGCCCTCAACGCGGACGGCGTCCAGCAGCGCAGCGCCCTCGACTCGGCGCCGTACGTCCCCCGCAGCGTGGTCGTGGTCGACGACTTCGACTGGGGCGACGACACCGCGCCGGGCCACCGCTGGCGCGACACCGTCATCTACGAGATGCACGTCAAGGGCATGACCCGGCTTCAGGACCGGGTGCCGGAGGAGCTGCGGGGGACGTACGCCGGCCTGGGCACCCCTGCCGTGGTCGACTACCTGCGCGACCTCGGCGTGACCGCCGTCGAGCTGCTGCCGGTGCACCAGTTCGTCTCCGAGCCGGCCCTGGTCGAGCGCGGCGCTGTCAACTACTGGGGCTACAACTCGATCGGGTTCTTCGCCCCCCACGGCGCCTACTCCGCCTCCGGCGACCGCGGCCAGCAGGTGACGGAGTTCAAGGCGATGGTCAAGGCATTGCACGCCGCGGGGCTCGAGGTGATCCTCGACGTCGTCTACAACCACACGGCGGAGGCCGGCGCGGACGGGCCCACGCTGTCGTTCCGCGGCTTCGACGACGCCGTCTACACCCGGGTCGGTCCCTCCGAGCCCGACAAGCCGGCCGACCACTACTGGGACGTGACCGGCTGCGGCAACACCGTGGACGCGGCCTACCCGTTCGCGCTGCGGATGATCCTCGACTCCCTGCGCTACTGGGTGAGCGAGATGCACGTCGACGGCTTCCGCTTCGACCTGCTCTCCGCCCTCACCCGGGTCGACCACGAGATCGACATGGGCTGCCACCTGCTCACCGCGATCGGGCAGGACCCGGTCCTGCGCCACGTGAAGCTCATCGCCGAGCCGTGGGACGCCTCGATGGACGGCTACCGCGTGGGCGACTGCCCGCCCCCGTGGGTCGAGTGGAACGACCAGTTCCGCGACGAGATCCGCGACTTCTGGCGGGGCCGCTCCTCCGGCATCCGCCGGGTCGCCACCCGGTTGTCCGGCTCCTCGGACCTGTACGCCGACGACGGCCGCTCGGCGTACGCGTCGGTCAACTTCATCACCGCCCACGACGGCTTCACGGTCCGCGACCTGGTCAGCTACGAGCACAAGCACAACGAGGCCAACGGCGAGGACAACCGCGACGGCACCGACAACAACCGGTCGTGCAACTACGGGGTCGAGGGCGAGACCGACGACCCCGAGGTGCTCGCCCTCCGGCGCCGCCAGGCGGCCAACCTGATGGCGACCCTGTGCCTGTCCACCGGGGTGCCGATGATCACCGCCGGGGACGAGCGCGGGCGGACCCAGCGCGGCAACAACAACGCCTATTGCCAGGACGACGAGACCTCGTGGATCGACTGGCGGCCCGACGACGCGTGGCTGGACGTCTACGAGATCACCAAGGCCGCGCTGCGGATGCGCCGCCAGCACCCGGCGCTGCGGCAGCGACACTGGCTCGAGGGCCGTCCGACCATCCGCGGCGGACCGAAGGACCTCGCCTGGCTGCACCCGACCGGCCGGGAGATGACCGCCGACGACTGGCACGACACACACCTGACCACGATCGGCATGTTCGTCTCCGGTACGCCGCTGCGCTCCCCCGGGCCCCGCGGTGAGCAGCAGCTCGACGCGTCGTTCATGATGTGGCTCAACTCCGGCGCCGACCCCGTCGAGCTGACGCTCCCCGAGAACGACTGGGTGCAGGAGGGCGAGGTCGCCCTCAGCACCGACCCCGCCCTCGCGCCGGGCAGCCCGGCGAAGGCCGGCGAGGCCCTCCTCCTCGGCGCACGCTCCGTCCTGGTCCTGCGCGCCGGCTGAGCCAGCCGATCAGGCCATCGCGACGACGCCGAGCTCGGCGTCGGAGACCAGCAGGTCGTGCCTCGGGATGACCCGGACGGTGTAGCCGAAGGAGCCGCTGTGGTCGAGCTCGACCTCCCCGTCGAAGCGGTAGCGGCCGCCGTCGTAGGTCTCGGCCACGGCCAGCGGCTCGATGACGGTCTCGACGAGCTCGTCCTCGGCGTTGGTCTTGCCGTGGACGAGCTGGACGGCGACGTCCTCGGGGGACAGCTCGCCGAGGCCGACGAAGGCGCGCACGTGCAGCCGCGCACCGACCTCGGGTGCGTCACCCACGCCACTGCTCTCGACGTGCTCGACCCGAACCTCCGGCCAGTGGGCCCGCACCCGCTGCTTCCAGGCGGCCAGGTTGCGCGCCCCCTCGTAGTCGGAGTTGAGCAGCCGGGCGTTCGTCGCGGCCGGGGTGTAGAGCGACCTGGTGTAGTCGCGCACCATGCGGGTGGCGAGGACCTTGGGGCCCAGCGACTTCAGCGTGTGGCGCAGCATCTCGACCCAGCGGCCGGGCACGCCCTCGTCGTCGAGGTCGTAGAAGCGAGGCGCGACCTCGTGCTCGATCAGGTCGTAGAGCGCGGCCGCCTCGAGGTCGTCGCGGCGGTCGGGGTCGTCCAGCCCGTCGGCCGACGGGATCGCCCAGCCGTTCTCGCCGTCGTACCACTCGTCCCACCAACCGTCGAGGATCGACAGGTTGAGTCCCCCGTTGAGCGCGGCCTTCATGCCGGAGGTGCCGCAGGCCTCGTAGGGGCGCAGCGGGTTGTTGAGCCAGACGTCGCAGCCGGGGTAGAGCGGCTGGGCCATCGCGATGTCGTAGTTGGGCAGGAACACGATCCGGTGGCGGACCTCCGGGTCGTCGGCGAAGCGCACCAGCTCCTGGATGAGCCTCTTGCCACCGTCGTCCGCGGGGTGCGACTTGCCGGCGATCACCAGCTGGATCGGCCGCTCCGGGTCGAGCAGGAGGCGCTTGAGCCGGGCCGGGTCGCGCAGCATCAGCGTCAGCCGCTTGTACGACGGCACCCGGCGCGCGAAGCCGATCGTCAGCACGTCCGGGTCCAGGGCGCTGTCGATCCAGGCGAGCTCGGCCGCGGCGGACCCGCGCCTCTCCCACGAGCGGCGCAGGCGCGTGCGGGCGTCCTTCACGAGGCGCTCGCGCAGGGTGCGCTTGGTGGCCCACACCTGGGCCGAGGGGACCTTGTCGACGGCGTTCCAGAACGCCTCGGTGTCGTCGGAGTCGGCGTCGGCGCCCTGGGACTCCGCGAGCTCGATGATCTCGCGGGCCACCCAGGTCGGGGCGTGCACGCCGTTGGTGATCGAGCCGATCGGCACCTCGGCCTCGTCGAAGGCCGGCCACAGGCCGTTGAACATGCCGCGGCTGACCTCGCCGTGCAGGAGCGAGACGCCGTTGGCGCGCTGCGCCAGGCGGAAGCCCATCACGGCCATGTTGAAGACCGACGCGTCGCCGCCGTCGTAGTCCTCGGTCCCGAGCGCGAGAACCTTCTCGATCGGGACGCCGGGGGTGGCCCCGGTCTCCCCGAAGTACTGCTCGACCAGGGTGCGGGGGAAGCGGTCGATGCCGGCGGGCACCGGCGTGTGCGTCGTGAAGACGGTGGAGGCCCGGCTGACCTCGAGTGCCGTCGGGAAGTCCAGGCCCGGGCCGGTCTCGCCCACGGTGAGCTCGCGGATGCGCTCGATGCCGAGGAAGCCGGCGTGGCCCTCGTTGGTGTGGAACACCTCGGGCGCGGGGTGCCCCGTGATCCGGCAGTAGGCGCGCAGCGCCCGGACGCCGCCCACGCCGAGGAGCATCTCCTGGCGCAGCCGGTGCTCGCTGTTGCCGCCGTAGAGGCGGTCGGTGACGTCGACGTAGTGCTCGGGGTTGCCCTCGACGTTGGTGTCCAGCATCAGGAGCGGCACCCGTCCGACACTGGCGACCCAGATCCGTGCGACGAGGTCGGGGCCGCCCGGCATCGCGATCGAGATGGTGGCTCGGGAGCCGTCGGGCTCGCGCAGCAGCGAGATCGGCAGGCCGTCGGGGTCGAGGACCGGGTAGGTCTCCTGCTGCCAGCCCTCGCGCGACAGCGACTGCGTGAAGTAGCCGTGACGGTAGAGCAGGCCCACGCCGATGATCGGTACGCCGAGGTCACTGGCTGCCTTGAGGTGGTCACCGGCGAGAATGCCCAGACCGCCCGAGTACTGCGGCAGCGCCGCGGTGATGCCGAACTCCGGAGAGAAGTAGCCGATGGCCGCGGGGCCGCCGCCGGCGGCGCTCGAGCGCGTCGCGACCCGCTGGTACCAGCGCTCGCCGGTCAGGTAGGCGTCCAGGTCGGAGGCGGCGACCCGCAGCCGCTCCAGGAACCCCTCGTCCCCGGCCAGCGCCTCGAGCCGGCCACGGCCGACCGCGCCCAGGAGGGTGACCGGGTCGTGCCCGGTCGACTCCCACAGCTCCGGGTCGACCTCCTGGAACACGTCCTGGGTCTCGGGGTGCCACGACCACCTCAGGTTGAGGGCGAGCACCCCCAGCGCCTCCAGGGCCGGCGGGAGGACGGGACGGACCGTGAATCGTCGAATGGCGCGCACCCCGAAGACGCTACCGCCCATCTGTGGAACGATCCAAAGATTCACCCGAAGCGGGCCGCCACCCCGCGTGACGCTGCCCACACACCACTCCGGGTGAGCACCCGCGGCCGTCGGACTTCGCGATCCGCTGCGGGCGGCGTGGTGCCGAGCATGACCGCACTCCCCCGGACGCCGGTTTCGAGACGGCCGCTTCAGCACCGGGTGCCGGGGTAACGGAGAGCGTTCCGGTACGGGGGTCTCCGGTGCGCGCTCGCGAGCGCCGCTGCTGACCCACGACGGCAGGGAGGCGACTCCCGCGGGACCATGGACCGGCCCGCGGCTTGCACGCGGGCGACGCAACCGGGAAGGGTGGGGACATGCCTGGACGCATCCCGATCATGGACGTCATGCCCCTTGTGGACCTCGGCAGGCGACCTGCCAAGGCGACGGTCGGGGAGCCCTTCCCGGTCACCGCGACGGTGTTCCGCGAGGGTCACGACCAGCTCGGCGCCGAGGTGGTGCTGATCGACCCGGTGGGCGAGCGCCGCCCACCGCGCCGCATGGAGAAGTACGGCGAGGAGCCCGACGTCTACCGCGCCTGGGTCACTCCCGACTCCGAGGGCGCCTGGACCTTCGAGGTGCAGGCGTGGTCGGACCCGCTGGGCACCTGGGAGCACGACGCCGGCCTGAAGATCCCGGCCGGTGTCGACGTCGAGCTGATGTTCCTCGAGGGCCGGCTGCTGCTGGAGCGGGTCAAGGCCGAGATCCCCAAGAAGGCCAAGGCCGAGCACGCGGTCCTGGCGGCTGCGATCAAGGCCGCCAAGGACGTCAAGCGCCCCGTGGAGGCGCGCCTGGCGCAGCTGATGGCAGACGAGCTCTGGGCGGTGCTGCAGGCCCATCCGCTGCGCGACCTGCTCAGCGTCGAGGGCCCCTTCCCGGCGTACGCCGACCGCACCCGCGCGCTCTACGGCAGCTGGTATGAGTTCTTCCCGCGCTCCGAGGGCGCCACTCGCGACGAGGCGTCCGGGAAGATCACGAGCGGCAGCTTCCGCACGGCCGCGAAGCGGCTGGACGCCGTCGCCGGCATGGGCTTCGACGTGGTCTACCTGCCGCCGGTCCACCCCATCGGCGAGGTGAACCGCAAGGGCCCCAACAACACGCTGACGCCCGGCCCCGACGACCCTGGCTCCCCCTGGGCCATCGGCTCCAAGGACGGCGGTCACGACGCGATCCACCCCGATCTCGGCACCTTCGAGGACTTCGACGCCTTCGTCGCCCGCGCCCGCGAGCTCGGCCTCGAGGTCGCGCTCGACCTGGCGCTGCAGGCGGCGCCCGACCACCCGTGGGTCACGACCCACCCCCAGTTCTTCACCACCCGCGCCGACGGCTCGATCGCCTACGCCGAGAACCCGCCCAAGAAGTACCAGGACATCTACCCGATCAACTTCGACAACGACCCCGAGGGGATCCGGCAGGAGGTGCTGCGGATCGTCCGGCTGTGGATGTCGCACGGCGTGCGGATCTTCCGGGTCGACAACCCCCACACCAAGCCGCTGCCGTTCTGGGAGTGGCTGCTCGACGAGGTGCGGCGCACGGACCCGGATGTGATCTTCCTGTCCGAGGCGTTCACCCGCCCGGCGATGATGCACGGGCTGGGCTCGGTGGGCTTCCACCAGTCCTACACGTACTACACGTGGCGCACGGCGCGCTGGGAGCTGGAGCTCTACCTCAAGGAGCTCGCGAGCGAGTCCGACCACCTGATGCGGCCGAACTTCTTCACCAACACCCCCGACATCCTCCACGCCTACCTCCAGTACGGCGGTCCGGCCGCGTTCAAGGTGCGCGCGGCGATCGCGGCGACCAGCTCTCCGAGCTGGGGCGTCTACGCCGGCTACGAGCTGTACGAGCACGTGGCCCTCAAGCCGGGCAGCGAGGAGTACCTGGACTCGGAGAAGTTCCAGATCCGCATCCGCGACTGGGACGCCGCCGCGGCCGAGGGCCGCACGCTCGCGCCGTACCTCACCCGGCTCAACGAGATCCGGCGCACGCACCCGGCCCTGCAGCTGCTGCGCAACATCACTGTCCACAGCAGCGACGACGAGAACATCCTCGCCTACTCCAAGGTCGCCTACGACCCGGAGACCGGCGAGCCCGGCGACACGGTGATCGTCGTGGTCAACCTCGACCCGCACGCCACCCGCGAGACCATGGTCCACCTCGACCTCCCGAGCCTCGGCCTGGACTGGCACGACGGGTTCACGGTGCACGACGAGATCACCGGCGAGGACTGGAACTGGGGCCAGCACAACTATGTGCGGCTCGACCCGGGCTACGAGCCCGCCCACATCCTCACCCTCAGGAGGGGTCTGTGACCGACCTGCTGCCCGAGCACACCCAGCCCGAGCCCCGGCCGGCCGACCCGCAGGACCCCTTCCCCGACACGGTCGGCACGACCCCCGACTGGTTCAAGTCGGCGGTCTTCTACGAGGTGATGGTCCGCTCGTTCCGCGACTCCAACGGCGACGGCACCGGCGACTTCAAGGGCCTGACCGAGAAGCTCGACTACCTGGCCTGGCTGGGGGTCGACTGCCTCTGGGTGCCGCCGTTCTTCACCAGCCCGCTGCGCGACGGCGGCTACGACGTCGCCGACTTCACCAACATCCTCCCCGAGGCCGGCACGGTGGAGGACTTCCACCACTTCCTCGACGAGGCCCACAAGCGCGACATCCGCGTGATCATCGACTTCGTCATGAACCACACCAGCGACCAGCACCCGTGGTTCCAGGCCAGCCGGGAGGACCCCGAGGGTCCCTACGGCGACTTCTACGTGTGGTCCGACACCGATGAGCTCTACCAGGACGCGCGGGTCATCTTCGTCGACACCGAGCCCTCCAACTGGACCTGGGACCCGGTCCGCCAGCAGTACTTCTGGCATCGGTTCTTCTCCCACCAGCCGGACCTCAACTACGACAACCCACTGGTCCACGACGCGATCCTCGAGGCCATCTCGTTCTGGTTCGACATGGGTCTGGACGGCTTCCGCCTCGACGCGGTGCCCTACCTCTACGAGCGTCCCGGCACCAACGGCGAGAACCTGCCGGAGACCCACGAGTTCCTCAGGAAGGTCCGGCGCTTCGTCGACGAGAAGTACCCCGGCCGGATCCTGCTCGCCGAGGCCAACCAGTGGCCGGCCGACGTGGTCGACTACTACGGCGACTTCGAGTCCGGTGGGGACGAGTGCCACATGTGCTTCCACTTCCCGGTGATGCCGCGGATCTTCATGGCGGTGCGCCGCGAGTCGCGCTTCCCCATCTCGGAGATCCTGGAGCAGACGCCGCCGATCCCGCACGGCTGCCAGTGGGGCATCTTCCTGCGCAACCACGACGAGCTCACGCTGGAGATGGTCAGCGACGACGATCGTGACTACATGTGGGACGAGTACGCCAAGGACCCCCGCATGAAGGCCAACATCGGCATCCGCCGGCGCCTGGCGCCGCTGCTGGACAACGACACCAACCAGATCGAGCTCTTCAACGCACTGCTCCTGTCGCTGCCGGGCTCGCCGGTGCTCTACTACGGCGACGAGATCGGGATGGGCGACAACATCTGGCTCGGCGACCGCGACGGGGTCCGCACCCCGATGCAGTGGACGCCCGACCGCAATGCCGGGTTCTCCTCGGCGACGCCGGGCAAGCTGTTCCTCCCGGCGATTCAGGATCCGGTCTACGGGTACCAGTCGGTCAATGTCGAGGCCCAGCTGGAGAACCCGTCCTCGCTGCTGCACTGGACGCGGCGGATGATCCAGGCGCGTCGCCGCCACGACGCCTTCGGACTCGGCTCGTTCCACGACCTCGGCGGTTCGAACCCCGCCGTGCTGTCCTACGCCCGCGAGCACGTCGGCGAGGACGGCGAGTCCGACATCATCGTGTGCGTCAACAACCTCTCGCGCTTCGCCCAGCCCATCGAGCTGGACCTGCGCCGCTTCGAGGGCATGGTCCCGGTCGAGCTGCTCGGGGGCGTGCCGTTCCCGCGTATCGGCGAGCTGCCCTACCTGCTGACGCTGGGTGGCTACGGCTTCTACTGGTTCCGCCTGATCCCGGCGACCGACCAGGGAGAGGGGCAGCTGCTGTGACGCATCTCGAGCCCCAGGTCTTCAGCGACTACCTCGTCCGCACCCGCTGGTTCGGCGGCAAGGGCCGCCCGTTCAACGTCACCGGGTTCCGCCTCGTCGGCGAGGTCCCCGGGCGCGTTCAGGACAGCCCCCGGGTGGTCATCCACCTGGTGCAGGTCACCTACGACGACGTCGACGCGGCCGCCCCGGACGCCGTCGAGCTCTACCAGGTCCCACTGGCGTTCTACGAGCACCCGCAGGGCCGGCTCGACCACGCCTTCGTCGGCTGGTGGGAGGACCCCGAGCACGGCTGGGTCCACGCCTACGACGCCCTGCACGACCGGGAGGCCATGGCCTGCTGGCTGCGCTCGTTCGACGACGCGGCCACGCAGGAGCACGGCCACACCGTCGACCCCGAGACCATGCTGACCTTCCACCGCCTGCCCGGGCACGACCTCGACCGGGACGCGCAGTCGATGCTGTTCACGGGCGAGCAGTCCAACTCCTCGGTCGCCTTCGGCGAGGACGCGCTGATGAAGGTCTTCCGCAAGGTCACCCCGGGGGTCAACCCGGACGTCGCCGTCCACGACGTGCTCACCCGCGCGGGCTCCGACCACATCGCGGCCCTCTACGGCTGGCTCGACGTGCTCGACGCCGACTCCGACGCGGTGATCCAGCTGGCGATGCTGCAGCAGTTCCTGCGCACGGCCACCGACGGCTGGGACCTCGCACTGGGCAGCGTCCGCTCGCTCTTCGCCGACCCCGAGCTGCACGCCCGCGAGTCCGGCGGTGACTTCGCCGGCGAGGCGACCCGCCTGGGCGAGGCCCTGCGCGAGCTGCACGAGACGCTGCGCGAGTCGTTCGGCTCGCAGAGCATCGAGACCGCCGACCTGGCCGAGCAGATGCGCCAGCGGCTCGCCGCCGCCGAGACCGTCGTACCCGGTCTGGGCGAGCACCACGCTGCGCTGGCCGCGCTCCACGACCGCGTCGCGCAGCTGGGGCGGATCGAGGTCCACCGCATCCACGGCGACCTCCACCTCGGCCAGACCCTGCGCACCAGCAAGGGCTGGAAGGTCGTCGACTTCGAGGGCGAGCCGGCCAAGCCGCTCGCCGAGCGGATGCTGCCCGACTCCCCCTGGCGCGACGTCGCGGGGATGCTGCGCTCCTTCGACTACGTCCCCCACGTGGTCGTGCGCGACCGCGAGGAGGAGGACCCGGAGGTCGACGCCCAGCGCGCCCGGCGCGGACAGGAGTGGGCGCACCGCGCCCGCAACCACTTCCTCACCGCCTACGCGGGCGGCGAGCTCAGCGAGACCCAGCGGATCCTGCTCGACGCCTACGTCGCCGACAAGGCCGTCTACGAGACCGTCTACGAGACCCGCAACCGTCCCACCTGGGTGGACATCCCCCTCCAGGCCGTGGCGAGGATCGGAGCCCCATGACCGACACCATCGCACCCGTCCCCACGTCCGAGCTCGACCAGATCGTCCACGGCGAGCACGGCGACCCGCACCTCGTGCTGGGGCCGCACGTGCACGACGGGGTCGTCACCGTGCGCGTCCTCAAGCCGCTCGCATCCTCGGTCGTGGTCCGCCAC
The DNA here is from genome assembly GCF_021083605.1 of Nocardioides sp. cx-169. Classification (NCBI taxonomy): domain Bacteria; kingdom Bacillati; phylum Actinomycetota; class Actinomycetes; order Propionibacteriales; family Nocardioidaceae; genus Nocardioides; species Nocardioides sp. cx-169. Next base: position 62,227 of record NZ_JAJNRO010000005.1, on the reverse strand, counting down.
AGCGGCACCGAGACCGCCCTGGAGCACGAGCACGAGGGGATCTGGGCAGGCGTCCTGACCGGCGAGACCGACGTACCCGACTACCGCCTCGCGGTCTCCTACGACGACGGCCCGATCGAGGTCGACGACCCCTACCGCTTCCTGCCGACCCTCGGGTCGGTGGACCTGCACCTGATCAACGAGGGCCGCCACGAGCAGCTGTGGAACGTGCTCGGCGCGCGCGTGCACCACTACCAGGCGTTCGGCACCACCGTGAGCGGCACGTCGTTCGCCGTCTGGGCCCCCGCGGCCCGGTCCGTGCGCCTCATGGGCGACTTCAACAGCTGGGACGGGCGCGCGCACCCGATGCGCCAGCTGGGCAGCTCGGGCGTCTGGGAGCTCTTCGTCCCCGGCATCGGCGCCGGCACGTCGTACAAGTTCGGCGTGCGGGGAGCCGACGGCGAGTGGCGCGAGAAGGCCGACCCGATGGCGTTCTACGCCGAGGTCGCCCCGGCCACCGCCTCCCGCGTCACCGAGTCCACGCACGTCTGGGGCGACGACGAGTGGATGACCGCGCGCCGCGACCGGAAGCCGGTCGCCGAGCCGATGGCCACCTACGAGCTGCACCTGGGCTCCTGGAAGCGCCACCCCGGCGGCGGCTTCTGGAGCTACGACGAGCTCGCCGACGACCTGGTCCCCTACCTCTCGGAGCTCGCCTTCACCCACGTCGAGCTGATGCCGGTGATGCAGCACCCCTTCGGCGGGTCGTGGGGCTACCACGTGACGTCGTACTTCGCGCCGGACTCGCGCTACGGCGACCCCGACGGGTTCAAGCGCCTGGTCGACCGCCTGCACCAGGCCGGCATCGGCGTCATCCTCGACTGGGTCCCCGGTCACTTCGCCACCGACGCCTGGGCGCTGGCCCGCTTCGACGGCACCCCGCTCTACGAGGACCCCAACCCCCAGCGCGGGTGGCACAAGGAGTGGGGCTCCCACATCTTCAACTTTGGGCGCCCCGAGGTACGCAACTTCCTCTACGCCAACGCCCTCTACTGGCTCGAGGAGTTCCACGCCGACGGCCTGCGCGTCGACGGCGTGGCCTCGATGCTCTACCTGGACTACGCGCGCGAGGAGGGCGAGTGGTCGCCCAACGAGCACGGCGGCCGGGAGAACCTCGAGGCGGTGCAGTTCCTGCAGGAGATGAACGCCACCGTCTACAAGCGGGTGCCGGGCATCGTGACCATCGCCGAGGAGTCCACCTCGTGGCCCGGCGTCACCGGCCCCACCAGTGACGGCGGCCTGGGCTTCGGCTTCAAGTGGAACATGGGCTGGATGCACGACTCGCTGGGCTACCTCAAGCGAGAGCCGGTCCACCGCCCCTACCACCACCACGAGATGACCTTCGCGCTCGTCTACGCGTGGGCGGAGAACTACGTCCTGCCCATCTCGCACGACGAGGTCGTCCACGGCAAGGGCTCCCTGCTGCGCAAGATGCCCGGCGACCGGTGGCAGCAGCTGGCCAACCTGCGCGCCTACCTGGCCTACATGTGGGCCCACCCCGGCAAGCAGCTGCTCTTCATGGGCTGCGAGCTCGGCCAGGAGTCGGAGTGGGCCGAGGCCCGCGAGCTCGACTGGTGGCTGCTCGACCACCCCGAGCACCGCGGCGTCCACGACCTGGTGCGCGACCTGAACCACGCCTACGTCGGCTCCCCCGCGCTGTGGTCGCGTGACGACGACCCGGCCGGGTTCGAGTGGCTCGACGCCAACGACGCCGGGCGCAGCACCTACTCCTTCGTCCGTCGCGGCGACGGCCCGGACCTGGTCTGCGTCGCCAACTTCCGCGACCACCCGCACGAGGGCTTCCGGCTCGGGCTGCCATCGGCCGGCACCTGGGAGGAGGTGCTCAACACCGACGCCGAGCTCTACGCGGGCTCGGGCGTGGGCAACCTCGGCAAGGTGGTCGCCGTCGAGGGCGAGCACGGCGGCCAGCCGGCGTACGCCGACATCGTCCTCCCGCCGCTGGCGACCGTGTGGTTCCGGCACGCACCTGAGCAGGAGCCGTCTCGCCCGGTCTCCTAGGGTTGGGCGCGTGAGCGAGCAGCCCCGCACCCAGACCGTCGCCGACGGCGTCGCCCGCGTCGTCTGGACGCCGTCGGACGGGGACTGGGCCGCGACCCTCGACGCCGTACGGCGTGAGGTCGAGGCCGCGCTCGTGGCGGGCCACAGCCGGGTGGAGATGCTGGTCGGCCTGGAGGACGAGACCGGCCAGCGGCTGGCCACCTGGTCCGGGCTGCGCCGCGAGGGCGTGCGCCGCGGGGTCGACGGTGACCTGGTCGTCTACGCGCGCCTCACCTCCGACGCGCCCGCCGAGGAGCCGGGCGGGTTCCGGGCGCTGCTCAACTCCTTCCTCCCGCGCAAGCGCGCGATCAGCCAGATGCTGATCCGCGACCCCGACGCGCGGGTGCTGCTGTGTCAGCTGACCTACAAGCAGGACTGGGACCTGCCCGGCGGGGTGGTCGAGGTGGGCGAGTCACCGCAGCTGGCGGTGGCGCGCGAGGTCGAGGAGGAGCTCGGCCTGTCCCTCGAGGCCGGGCCGCTCGTGCTGACCGACTGGCTCCCCCCGTGGGGCGGCTGGGACGACGCGCTGTGCCTGGTCTTCGACGGCGGCGTGCACGACGCCTCGATCACCGACGCCATCGTCATGCAGGCCCGCGAGATCCGGGCGGCGGAGTTCCTGACCCTCGAGCAGGCCCGGGAGCGCTGCGCCGACTTCACCGCCCGCCGCCTCGAGTCCGCCCTCGCCAACCTCGGCGGCGGCCCCGCCTACACCGAGTCCGGCCGCTGACCCATCACCAAATGCCGGGTCGGTGTCGGGTGGGGTGGTGACGTCGGGCGGGGAGGCCGGAGCGCCACCAGGACGCCGAGCACGAGCAGCAGGCCGCCGGTCGTCTCCGCAGCGTTGGGCCGCTGGTCCAGCAGCAGCCAGGCCGAGGCCATCGCGACGACCGGAGCGAGCAGAACCCACGGCACCACGGACGCCGAGCGGTTGCGGCTCAGCAGCGTGTTGAAGATCCCGTAGCCCACCAGCGAGGCCAGACCTGCCGTGTAGAGCGTGGCGACCAGCGCCTCCCAGCCGAACGCCGCCACCCCGTCGGCGACCGCGCCCGGGCCGTCGAGCAGCAGGCTGAGCGCCACCAGCGGGACCGGCACGACGAGCGCCGACCAGACCGTCAGGGACAGACCGCCGCTGACGCCCGAGGCGCGGGACAAGACGTTGCCGACCCCCCAGGAGAGCGCCGCGAGCAGGCAGAGCGCCAGCGCCAGCAGCGGGACCTCCCCGCCACGACCCACGGCGACGACGACCAGCCCGACCGACCCGAGCGCCACGCCGGCCGCCTGCGCGGCCGTGGGCAGCTCGCGCAGTACGCCGGTGGCGATGAGCACGGTGAAGATGACCTGCGCCTGCAGCACCAGCGCCGCCAGCCCGGGCGGCATCCCCGCCGCCATCCCGACGTACAGGAAGCCGAACTGGCCCAGGGACATGAACACGCCGATCAGCGCCACCACCCGCCAGGACGCGCGTGGACGGCCGACCAGGAACACCGCCGGCAGCACGACCAGCACGAACCGCGCGGCCAGGAACAGCAGCGGCGGCACCTCGCCCATCCCCCAGTCGATCACCACGAAGTTGAAGCCCCAGACGGTCGCGACGAGGGCGGCGAGCAGGCAGTCGCGTCGGTTCACGGACCCATGCTGGCGGCGGGGACTCGGTAGCACCAGCGAATCCTGGTGCACTCATCTCGGTAGCATCGCTGCATGATCGACCTGGCCGCGCTCACGTCCCTACGCGCCGTCGACACCCACGGCTCGGTGGTGGCGGCCGCGGACGCGCTCGGCTTCACGCCCAGCGCGGTGTCGCAGCAGGTGAAGCGGCTGGAGCGCCAGACCGGCGTACCGCTGCTCGAGCGGGTGGGCCGCGGCGTGATGCTCACGCGTCACGGCCGGCACCTCGTGGACGCCGGGGGCCGGGTGCTCGGCGACCTCGAGGAGATCGAGTCCGGGCTGCACCGGCAGGCCGGGGCGGTGGCGGGGCACCTGCGCATCGTGGCCTTCTCCACCGCCATGCGCGGCCTGGTCGCGCCGGCCGTACGCCGCCTGCTCGACGCCCATCGCGACCTGACCCTCCAGCTCTCCGAGCGCGAGCCGTGGGACACCGTCGACCTGGTGGCCTCGGGTCAGTGCGAGGTGGGCGTGGTGCACCGCTGGGGCGACGTGGCGCTGGCCATCCCCGACCACCTGGTCGCGGCCACCGTGGCCCAGGACGTCGCCGACGTGGTCGTCCACCGCGACCACCCGCTGGCCGGGCGCGGCCGCGTCACGCCTCACGACCTGGTCGACGAGGGCTGGGTCGCCACCCCCGAGGGAACGATCTGCCGCGAGTGGCTGACCCGCATGTACGACGGCACCGGGCGACTGCCTCGCATCGCGCACCAGTCGATGGAGTTCGACAGCCACCTGGCGATGGTCCGCGCCGGCCTCGGCATCGCCCTCGTGCCCCGGCTCGGCCGGCAGCCGCTCGGCGACGATGTCGTCGCCCTCTCCGCGGTCGACCCGGTCCCCACTCGCGAGGTCCTGGCCCTCCACCGCCGCAGCATGGCCGCCTCCCCCGCCGTCGCCGCCGTCCTCGCCGGCCTCGCCGCCGACCCGTCAGAAAGTCTCTGACGGGTCAGCGGTGGGTGCGGGTTCGCGGGCGGCGACCAGGTCGCGGGCCAGCATCGTGGCGCCCACGACGGCGGCCGGCATGACCACGACCGCGCCGAGGGGCACCAGGAACAGCGCCTGGGCGGTGACGCCGAAGCCGAACACCTCGCTCCGGGCGCCCCGGGTGAGCTCGCTGCGCTGCGCCGCATCGAGCCCGCGCGCCTCGAGCGGGCGGGCCAGGAGGTCGCCGGCGAGCATCCAGCCCGACACGGCGATGCCCAGCACGCCGCCGATCACGGTGCCGAACAGCGGCACCGTCCCCGCGACCACGACGGCCACGCTCGCGGCCACGCCGACGCCCATGAGCACGACGGCGTCGCGCGTGGCGCGCCAGGCGCTCAGCTCGCCGTCGGGCACGCTGCCGCCGAGCATCAGCTCGGTCTCGCGCCAGATCTTGGCGTAGAACGGCTCGCCCACGGCCAGCGTCAGCCCCACGAAGGTGGAGGCGGCCAGCGCCAGCGACCCCACCACGACCGCGACGGCCACGCTCACCTGCACGGGCACCCGCACCGACTCCGCGGAGTCGTCGACGAACGGCGTGAGCCACCGACCAGGTCCGTCAGCTGAAGCAGCAGGGTGAGGATGGCCGCGACCAGCACCAGCGCGACCAGCAGGGCCGGCACCATCCCGAGCAGCATCAGCCCGGGCCGCGTGCGCCACAGCACGAACCCTCGGAACAGGTAGGGCGAACCGCGCATCACGGCCCCACCGCTCAGAACAGCGCCGACGCCAGGCTCTGCCGGCCCTTGAGCACCCGCGGGTCGTCGTTGCCGACCGCCGCGAACAGGCCGAGCAGGTGCTCGCGCGCCTGGTTGCGCTCGTCGCCGGCCGAGCGCCGTACCAGCTCGACGAGGCGGCCGAACGCCGCCTCCACGTCGCCGGCCAGCAGGTCGAGGTCGGCCGCGAGGGTCTGCGCGGCCAGGTCGTCGGGCGCGGCGTCGGCGGCCGCGCGCGCGGCGCCGGCGTCGACGCCCTGGGCACGCTGCAGCACCTTGGCCATCGCCAGGCCGGCCGCAGCCTCCACGTCGGCGGGGTTGGCGTCGACCAGCTTCTGGTACTCCGCGACCGCACCGTCGATGTCGTCGTTGGCGAGCGCGTCCTGCGCCGCGGCGTAGCGCGGGTCGACGGCGTCCTCGTCCTCGGCCGCCTCCGGCGCGGCGCCGGACAGCGGCTGGTGGCGCGCGGTCATGCCCTGAGTCGCCAGCTGCTGCATGACCTGGGTCAGCGCCGTGCGCAGCTCCTCGAGCGGCACCACGTCCTGCAGGAGCGGAGCGGGGCGGCCGTCCAGGACCGCGACCAGGAGCGGCAGCGACTGCACCTGCATGGCCTGCGCGATGCCCGGCGCCACATCGACGTCGACCAGGCCGGCCAGGAAGCGGCCCTCGAACTCCCCCGACAGCGTCGCCAGGTCGTCGGCGAGCTGCCCGCTCTCGGGCATCCGCGAGCGCGAGAAGAGCACCAGCAGGACCGGCGCCGTCATCGACCGCTCGATGACCTCCTGGAAGTTCTGCTCCGTCACCTCCAGCGCGTACGACGTGGCGCTGGCGGCCCCGCCGCCGGCTGGTGCCCGCGGGCCGCCGGTCGCGGCGGAGGGGCCCGGTGCGGGGCGCTTGAGCGCGGAGAGGTCGATCGCTCCGGGTCGGCTGAACGGCTGCTGCGTCATGGGCCCAATCCTAGGGTGATGGCTGCCCGGCGTGCGGGCGACCGTCTCGTCTCCGTGGCAGGCTGCAGGGCATGCGAATCTCTCGGGCTGCCGCGGCGAGCGCCGCGGCCTTCACACTGCTGACCACCGCGACGGTCGCCGGGCAGGGTGCCGGCACCGCCTCCGCCGACCGCGGCCATCCCCGCGGTCACGGCCACCATGGGCACGCCAGGCACGACACGGTGCGCTTCCAGACCTTCAACGCCTCGCTGAACCGCGCTCGGGCAGGCGAGCTCGTCGAGGACCTCGCCACGCGGGAGGACCCCCAGGCCGCAGCGGTGGCCGAGATCATCCAGCGCACCCGGCCCGATGTGCTCTTGCTCAACGAGTTCGACTACGTGCCCGGCGGCGCGGCGGTCGACCTGTTCCGCGAGCACTACCTGGAGGTCGCCCAGGGCGGCGCCCGGCCGATCCACTACCGCTACGCCTACGTGGCGCCCTCCAACACCGGCGTCCCCAGCGGCCACGACCTGGACAACAACGGCAGCATCGGCGGCGGCGGCAACGACGCCTTCGGCTTCGGCGACTTCGAGGGCCAGTACGGCATGGTCGTGCTCAGCAGGCACCCGATCCTGACCAGCCGGGTCCGGACCTTCCAGCGCTTCCTCTGGAAGGACCTGCCGGGTGCGATGCTGCCCGACGACCCGGCCACCGCCGCCCCCCGCGACTGGTACTCCCCCGCCGAGCTCGAGGACGTCCGGCTCTCCAGCAAGTCCCACTGGGACGTCCCGGTGCGAGTCGGGCGGCGTACCGTCCACTTCCTGGTCTCCCATCCCACGCCGCCGACCTTCGACGGCACGGAGGACCGCAACGGCGCCCGCAACCACGACGAGATCCGGTTCTGGGCCGACTACGTCGACGGGCGCCGCTACTTCTACGACGACAAGGGCCGCCGCGGCGGCCTGGCGCGCGGTGAGCGGTTCGTGGTCGCCGGCGACCAGAACAGCGACCCCGCCGACGGCGACTCCGTCGAGGGAGCGATCCTGCAGCTCCTGGACCACCCGCGCGTGCGGGATCCGCGGCCGTCCTCGCGCGGCGCCGTCGAGGCGGCAGCCCTTCAGGGTGGCGCCAACACCGCGCACGAGTCCGACCCGCGCTTCGACACCGCCGACTTCAGCGACGTCCCGGCGCCGGGCAACCTGCGCGCCGACTACGTGCTGCCCTCGCGCGGGCTGAAGGTGCGCGCGGCCGGCGTCTTCTGGCCGGTGCGCGCGGACCCGCTGTCGCGGCTCACGGGCGAGTACCCGTTCCCGTCCTCGGACCACCGCGCGGTCTGGGTCGACCTGCGCCTCTGAGGCTCAGGCGAGCCCCAGCTCCGCGGCCTCCTCCCACAGGTCGTCGCGGACGCTGGGGTGCGCGGCGTGCTCGATGATCTGGCGGGCCTGCTCGCACTGGTCCTGGCCGAAGACCTCGGCGAGGCCCTGCTCGGTCACGATCGCGCTCATCTGGAACGACGTGACGGGCTCGTCGACAAGCGCCACGACGGTGGAGACGTCGGCCTTGGGGTGCCAGGAGCGCAGGGCGATGAACGCCTGCCCCCCGGCGCTGTGCAGCGCGCCCACGATGAAGTCGGTCTGGCCGCCCGTGCCGGAGTGGATCCGGGCGCCGATGCGCGAGGCGTTGGCCTGGCCGAAGAGGTCCACCTGGAGGGCGGTGTTGACGCTGACCATGGACGGGTTGCCCGCGATCCGGGCGGGGTCGTTGGTGACCTCGGTGCGCACCATCTCGACCCGCTCGTTGCCGTCGACCCACTCGAAGAGCTCGGGCGACCCGAACAGGAACGACGCGGAGATCGGGACCTCCCGGTCCAGCGCCCCCGCCCGCTCGAGCGCCAGCACGCTGTCGGAGAACATCTCGGTCCAGATCCGCAGCCCGCGGCGGCCGGCCAGCCCGTGCATCGTGGCGTCCGGCACCGCCCCGATCCCCGCCTGCAGGGTGGCCCCGTCGCCCACCCGGGCGGCGACCAGCTCGCCGATGCGCGCCGAGGCGTCGTCCATCGGCGTACCGACCGCGTGCGCCAGCGGGGCATCGGCCTCGACCAGCACGTCGATGTGCTCGAGGTCCACCAACGCGTCGCCGTAGGTCCACGGCAGGTGGTCGTTGACCTGCGCGATGACCACGCCGCCGCGGCTGCGGACCGCCTCGATGGCCGCCGGCAGCACGTTGACCTCGACCCCCAGCGAGACCTGGCCGTGGCGCGGCCTGGTGGTGTGCAGGACCACCGCGTCCGGCGCCATCACCCCGGTGAACAGCAGCGGCACCAGAGACAGGCGAGAGGGCACGTAGCTCAACCTCGGGCTGCGCCGCTGTCCGGGCCCGACGAACGACGTCTCGAGGACCACGCCCTCGCGGTCGGGCAGCCCGTGCTGGCCGTTGAGCGCCCAGAGGCGGTACGTCGGCACCACCGCGTCGATCAGGCTCAGGGTGTGCCACGGCGTGGCGTGGTTGCCGGCGATGACGATCCGGGGGTTGACGGGCAGGGCAGCGAGGGCACGGTCGAGGTCCACGGGGACGATTCCATCAGAGTCCCCCCTCTGGCACCCGGGCCCGAGGTCCCGCGGACCCGGGACCTCCTTCTCATCGCTCCCAGCCGAGGAGCCGCCCGTCGCGGACCGCGACCCGGCGGGGCGGCCGGGGCGTCGGGCGACCACGGAGGTGCTCGAGCAGGCGGCGGCGCCCGCGCACGCTGACGTCAGCGTCGGTGAAGCGGACGTGGGGGTCCAGCAGGTCCCGCAGGCGTGGCCAGTCCTGGGAGTCCGCGGCGTCCCACGCGGCCGCCGCCGGCACCGGGAGCTCCGGCAGCCCGCCGTACGTCGTCGGCCGTGACCATCGGCTCAGAAGTCGCCGGCCTGGCGGCGTACGGGCCGCAGGAGCTCAGAGAGCGCGCGCAGGTCGGTCTCGCTCATCGCGCTCAGCGCGAAGCGGCTCTCGACCAGGTCCTTGGTCGCGGCCTCGACCACGGCACGTCCCTGGTCGGTGATCTCGGCGAGCACCGCCCGGCCGTCGTCGGGGTGGCGGCGCCGGGTGATGTGGCCCGCCGCCTCCAGGCGCTGCACGATCGAGGTGACCGACGTGGGGTGGACCTGCAGCCGCTCCCCCATCTTGCCCAGCGGGAGCGAGCCGCGCGAGGAGAAGACCAGCAGCACCAGCGCCTCGTAGCGGGCGAAGGTCAGCCCGTGCGGCTTGAGCAGTGCGTCGAGCTGGCCGATGACGAGCTGCTGCACCCGCATCAACGAGGTGACCGCGTGCATGGAGGCCACGCCGTCCCAGCGCTGCTCCCACTGCCGGGCGGCCTCGTCGATGGGGTCGAAGGGCAGGGACATGATGCGGACATAGTGGCAGCCCTCGACCACCGTCGCGACCCTGGCGCGACCCTGGCGCGACCCTGTGCAAGTTCCCACGGGGCTGGGCACCACGACCGCGGGGGCCTACCGTCGAAGGGTGACGGTGCCCGACCTGGCCCTGCAGCTCCTGACCGCCGAGGAGCCGGCCGGGTTGCTCCCCGCCCGGGAGCAGATGGCGCTCTCGCTCGGGTGGCACATCATCCTGGCGTGCTTCGGCGTCGCCTTCCCGGCGATGATCTTCGTGGTCCACCGACGCGGCATCGTGCGCGACGACCCGGTCGCCCTGGGCCTTGCCAAGCGCTGGTCGAAGGTCTCGGCCGTGCTGTTCGCCATCGGCGCCGTGTCCGGCACGGTCCTCAGCTTCGAGATGGGCCTGCTCTGGCCGGGACTCATGGGACCGTTCGGGGACGTCCTGGGCCTGCCGTTCGCGTTCGAGGGCCTGTCCTTCTTCACCGAGGCGATCTTCCTCGGCATCTACCTCTACGGCTGGGGCCGGCTGCCACCGCGTCGCCACCTGCTGATGCTGGTGCCGATGGCCATCGCCGGTGTGGTGGGCACGTTCTGTGTGATCTCGGTCAACGCCTGGATGAACGCCCCCGCCGGCTTCCGGATGGTCGACGGAGAGGTCACCGACGTCAACCCGTGGGCGGCCATGTTCAACGACCTGGTCTGGCTGCAGTTCGCGCACATGTGGGTCGCGGCATTCATGGTCGTGGGCTTCCTCGTCTCCGGCGTGTACGCCGTCGGGATGCTGCGCGGGCGACGCGACCCCCACCACCGCCTGGGCTTTCTCGTGCCGTTCGTGTTCGCGACCGTAGCCGCGCTGGCCCAGCCGGTCATCGGCCACCTGCTCGGCGGCAACCTCGGCGACCGGCAGCCGGCCAAGCTGGCGGCGTTCGAGCTCGCTGAGACGACTGAGAGCCCCTCCCCCCTGCGGATCGGCGGGCTGCTCGTCGACGGCGAGGTGCGATGGGCGATCGACATCCCCGTGCTCGGCTCGCTGATCGCGCAGAACTCCTTCACCGCCCCCGTGCCGGGGCTCGACACCATCCCGGTGGACGAGCGGCCGCCCGTGAACCTGACCCACTGGGCGTTCCAGGTCATGGTCGGGATCGGCACCCTGCTCTTCCTGGCGGTCCTGCTCTTCTGGTTCCTGCGGTGGCGCGGTCGAGACCTGCTGGAGAATCGGTGGTTCCTGCGTTTCGCGGTCGCCGCGGGGCCCCTGGCGGTGCTCGCCCTCGAGGCTGGCTGGGTCGCGACCGAGGTGGGACGGCAGCCCTGGGTGGTCTACGGCGTCCTGCGCACGGCCGACGCGGCCGGCAGCAACTCCTGGCTGTGGTGGCTGCTCGCGGCGACGGTCGTCGTCTACGCGGGCATGACCGTCGGCGCGGTGGTCATCCTGCGCTCGATGGCTCGGCGTTGGCGTGAGGGCGAGACGGAGCTGCCGAGCCCCTACGGCCCGGAGTCCGCTGAGGAGGTGGCACGGTGAGCCTCCCCATGCTGGTCGCCGCGGCGCTGTTCGTGGGCGTCCTGGCCTACGCGCTGTTCGGCGGCGCGGACTTCGGGTCGGGCTTCTACGACCTGACCGCCGGCGGCGCGAGCCGCGGCGCCGAGCTGCGCACCCTGGTCGACCACAGCATCGGGCCGGTGTGGGAGGCCAACCACGTCTGGCTGATCTACGTCCTCGTGATGTGGTGGACGGCGTTTCCGGAGACCTTCGCCAGTACGATGTCCACGCTGATCTTCCCCATGCTCTTCGCGCTCCTGGGGATCGTGCTGCGCGGCGCGAGCTTCGCCTTCCGCAAGTACTCGGCCACCCTGGGCCAGGCGAGGCTGTTCGGCGCCGTCTTCGCGTCGTCGTCGCTCGTCACCCCGTTCTTCCTCGGGGCCGTGGCGGGCGCCATCGCCTCGGGGCGGGTCCCCGCGAGCGGGCGCGGCGACGTGTGGACCTCCTGGCTCACGCCCACGTCCCTCTTCGGCGGCCTCATCGCCGTCGGCACCTGCGCGTTCCTCGCCGGCACCTTCCTCACCGCCGACGCGGTCCGGTCCGGACACGAGGTGCTCTCCGAGCAGCTGCGACGACGCAGCCTCGCCGTCGGCGTCGTGACCGGGGCGGTCGTCTTCGCCGCCCTCGTCCCCCTCACCCGCGACGCCCCCACCCTCACCGAGGGCCTGGCCGGCCGCGCGGCGCCGCTGGTCGTGCTCTCCGCGCTGGCCGGGACGGCGACCCTGGTGCTGCTGCTGCGCCGTCGACCCGCCGAGGCGCGCGTCACGGCGGTCACCGCGGTCGCCTCGGTCGTCCTGGGCTGGGGGGTCGCGCAGTACCCCTACCTGCTGGTGGACGAGATCACGATCGCCGACGCCGCCGGCGCTCCGGCCACCCTCCGGGCGCTGATGGTCGCGGTGGTGCTCGCGGGCATCATCGTGGTCCCCGCGCTGGTCTACCTCTTCCGCCTCACCCAGAGCGAGTCCTGGTCGCGCCACTGAGCGGCCACTGGGAGCCGCGGTGGAACCGAACCGCGGCCCCGAGTTGTCTGGTGGGATGACGGCGCGACACAGCCATGACGGGAGCCTCACGATGGAGCGGGACGCGGACTTCGCCGCCTACGCCGCCGGTCGCTGGACCTCACTGGTCCGCTCCGCGGTGCTGCTCGGCTGCGCGCACGCCGACGCCGAGGACCTCGCCCAGGCCACGCTGCTCAAGGCGTGGAGCAGCTGGCCGCGGGTGCGGCGCGCCGACGACCCCGATGCCTACGTCTACCGGATCCTCGTCAACACGCTCGCCACCAGCCGCCGCAGGCGGTGGTGGGGCGAGCGTCCCACCGACCGCACCCCGGACCGTGCCGTGGCCGACGCCAGCCTCGACGTGGAGCTGCGCGACACCGTGGTCCGCGCCGTCGGCACGCTGCCCCCCGACCAGCGCGCGGTGCTGGTGCTGCGCTTCGTCGCCGACCTCAGCGAGCGCGCCACGGCCGCGGCGCTCGGCATCCCCGTCGGCACCGTCAAGAGCCGGGTGTCGCGCGCCCTGGCCGCCATCGACCTCACCGAGCTCGCCCAGGAGGAGCTGTGACCGACCACGATCTCGACCACCAGGTGGCGCTGCTTCGCCGCGCCGCTGACGGCGTACCCGTCGGTCCGCTGCACACCGACCTCCTGCTGGCCACCGCCCACCGCCGCCGGCGGCGCCGGGGGGCTGCGCTGGCCGCCGCCGCCGTCCTGGTGGTGGCCGGGGGCACCGCCGCGGTCGGCCGGACCGGCGACGACCCGTCGCGGCACGGGGGCGACGCACTCGTGACGCAGCCGGCACCCACCGCCGAGACCCGTCTCGTCGGCGTCGGCCGGCTCGCGGTGGAGGTCCCGGCCGACTGGCCCAGCGGCAAGGTCGAGTGCTCCGGCTTCTCGGTCTCGGAGCCGACGGTGTTCGACGGCGACCTGGTGGGCGGTGGGCGCGGCTGCGCGATCACGGAGCCCGCGCCCTACGTCGCGGTGGTCGACGGCCACCTGCCGGACGGCGACGCGGACGGGGTCGACGAGCTCACGTCGATCGCCGTCCCTGGCGGCGAGGTGTTGGCCTCGGCGAAGCCGAGGACCGTCCGTGGACTCGTGACGATGGTGGTCAGCCACGATCCGTCCGGCTTCCTCCAGGTGGCCACCCGCAGCGAGGCGGAGACCCGCGCCATCGTCTCGAGCGCTCGGATCGTGCCCCAGGGCCGGGTCGCCGTGCCGTGGACGCCCGAGGCGATCGAGGCCGCGGGCCTGGTCGTCGAGGAGATCCCGGTCGACACCGACGCTCGGTTCAGCGACGGCTACGTCCTGGGCACGCAGCCGGGCGGCGGCAGCGTCGTGCCCGCCGGCTCGACCGTCCGGGTCCGGATCGCCCGAAGCACGGCCTGGCCACCCGGCGAGCCGGGGCCGGCGATCAGCTGCGTCTACACCTACCCCGAGGACCTCCCCGAGCGGGCGCAGGCCGTGGCCGGGACGGTGACCGAGGTACGGCTCGGTGGGGACGACAGCGACGCCGGCGCGACTGCGGCAACGGTGACCCTGGCGGTCGACGAGTGGTTCCGCGGCGAATCCGGGCCGACCGTCGTGCTCCACACCACCGACCTCATGCTCCCCGACCGGCCGCAGGACGCGGTCGGCGTCAAGATCCTGGCCGCCTTCGGCCCGACGCGGGACATGATGGCGTGCGGCTTCACCCGCTCCTGGGACGAGAAGACGGCCCGCGCCTGGCGGGACGCGGTGGGCTAGTAGCCGGCGCCCGGCGGGTGGCAGCTTTCCCCTGGTGCGCGGCGTCCCAGCGCCGTGACCCTCTCGCGCGCCCGCGCCCTCGCCGCCGTGCTCACGGTCGCCGCGATCGTCGTCCTCGGTGCCGTCCTGCTGACCCCCGGCGGCCCGGACCGGGATGGAGGGGACCCAGGCGGACGCGACCTGGCTCCGGTCACCCACGCGCCCGAGCCGGCACCGTCTCCGAAGCCCGATCCGGCGGCCATCGTGGACGACCCGCGGGCCTCCATCGCGGAGCTGACGGTCCGCGCCTCCGACCCGGACGTGCGCAGTGTCGTATGGCGGCTGTGCCGGACCCCCCGCTGTCGGCGCAGCGACGAGGCCCTCGCCGTCACCGACGACGGCTTCGTCACCCGGCACCTGCTGCCGCTCCCCACCCACCTCTATGCCACGCCCATGGACGGGGTGCTCCTCCTGGGCAACGGGCCCGCGGCCCGCATCGTGCAGCCGGACGGCTCGGTCACGGCGGTCAGGTGGGACGCCGGGGAGCCCGCGCCGCTACGCGACGGCGAGCACCTGGTGACCAGCCACCGGTTCCCGTGTACGGCATCGTGGTGGACCGTGACACCGTCACCGTCTACGCCGTCACGAGCGCCCCGAACCAGACACTCTGGGCGTCGGTCGACGCGGGAGCCACCTGGCGCGAGGTGACGTCGCGCTAGAGGGCAGCGAGCCTCTCCTGCATGCTGGCGGCCACCTTGTCCGCGAGCACCTTGAGCGCCACCGGCAGGAGGGGCTCGGCCAGCTTGGCCGCGCCGTGCGGGGAGAACTCCGCGTGGTAGGTGACCGAGGTCCCGGTCGCCGTGCGCGCGAACGTCATCGTGTCGAGGAGGTCGAGCGAGCCGGCGTCGCCGGCGAGCTGCAGCCGCTCGTTCACGAGGTGCTCGGTGACGACGTACTTGACCTCGGTCTCGTGCCCTAGGAGCTTCGAGACGTTCGTGTACGTCGTCCCGACGCCGCCGTCGCCGGAGGTGCGCACTGTCGAGACCGTCGGCGGATCCCACTGCTCGGTGGTGGTGAAGTCCGAGAGGTAGGTCCACACCTTCTCGAGGGGCTGATCCACGGTCACGGTGCGCTCGACGCTGGGCATCCCTCCCGTTGCCCGACGCCGCGGGTCCTCAATCAGTCCGCGAGCGAGGCGAGCAGCAGGTCGGCGGCGCGGTAGGGGTCGGACTCCCCCGCCACCACGGCCGCGGCCAGGTCGTCCAGCGCGCAGTGGCCGTGGACATCGCCCCAGCGCCGTCGCAGCGAGGTGAGCGCGATCGCCTCGATCTCGCCGCGCGCCCTTCGGACCCGGCGGCGCTCGCGCTCGCCGGTGGCCTCGAGCCACTCACGGTGCCGCTCGATCTCCGCCGCCAGCTCCTCGACGCCCTCGCCGCTCTGCGCGACCGTCGTGAGCACGGGAGGGCGCCAGGCGCCCTCGGGACGATCCCCCAGCGAGAGCATGCCCCGCAGGTCGCGTCGCACCTGGTCGGCGCCCTCGCGGTCGGCCTTGTTGACGACATAGAGGTCGCCGACCTCGAGGATCCCGGCCTTGGCCGCCTGGATGCCGTCGCCCATGCCCGGGGCGAGCAGCACCAGGGTGGTGTCGGCGAGGCCGGCCACCTCGACCTCGCTCTGCCCGACGCCGACGGTCTCGACCAGCACCACGTCGCAGCCGGCCGCGTCGAGGACCCGCAGCGCCTGCGGCGTCGACCAGGCCAGGCCGCCCAGGTGGCCACGTGCGGCCATCGAGCGGATGAACACCTCCCGGTCGGCGGCGTGCTCGCGCATCCGCACCCGGTCGCCCAGCAGCGCGCCGCCCGAGAACGGCGACGACGGGTCGACCGCAAGCACCCCGACCCGCTTGCCGGAGGCGCGCAGCGCGGTCACCAGCGCGTTGGTGGACGTGGACTTGCCGACCCCGGGCGAGCCGGTGACTCCGACGACCTGTGCGTGCCCCGCGTGAGGGGCGAGCGCCGCCATGACCTCGCGCAGGAGCGGCGACTCGTCCTCGACGAGCGAGATCAGGCGGGCGACCGCCCGGGCCTCACCGGCGCGGGCGCGCTCGACGAGGTCCGGGACATCGGCCTCAGCCCTTCGGGACACGCACGATCAGCGCGTCGCCCTGGCCACCGCCGCCGCAGAGGGCGGCCGCCCCGACGCCACCACCGCGGCGCTTGAGCTCGAGCGCGAGGGTCAGCACGACGCGGGTGCCGGACATGCCGACCGGGTGGCCGAGCGCGATCGCGCCGCCGTTGACGTTGACCTTGGCGTTGTCGATGCCGAGCTCACGGGCCGAGGCGATGCCGACCGCGGCGAAGGCCTCGTTGAACTCCACCAGGTCCAGGTCGGTGGGCTCGATCCCCTCCTTGCGGCAGGCCAGCGCCGTCGCGTTGGCCGGCTGCAGCTGCAGGCTGGAGTCGGGGCCGGCGACCATGCCGTGCGCACCGATCTCGGCCAGCCACTCCAGCCCGAGCTCCTCGGCCTTGGCCTTGCTCATCACCACGACGGCGGCGGCGCCGTCGGAGATCTGCGAGGACGAGCCGGCGGTGACCGTGCCCTCCTTGCTGAACGCCGGGCGCAGCTTGGCCAGGGACTCCGGACTCGTGTCGCCGCGGACGCCCTCGTCGGTCGAGACCACGACCGGGTCGCCCTTGCGCTGCGGGATCGAGACTGGGACCACCTCGTCGTCGAAGACGCCGTTCTTCCACGCCACGGCCGCCTTCTGGTGCGACTGGGCGGAGAACTCGTCCTGCTCCTCGCGGGTCAGGTTGGCCCCCGCCGCGTTGCGCTCCTCGGTGAGCAGGCCCATCGCCTGCGAGGTCACCTGGTCGAACAGCGCGTCGTAGGCCATCGAGTCCACGAGCGGGACGTCGCCGAACTTGAAGCCCTCGCGCGACTTCGGCAAGAGGTGCGGGGCGTTGGTCATCGACTCCATGCCGCCGGCCACGACGATCTCCACCTCGCCCGCACGGATCATCTGGTCCGCCATGGCGATGGAGTTCAGACCGGACAGGCAGACCTTGTTGATCGTGATCGAGGGGACGTCCATCGGGACGCCGCCGGCGACCGCCGCGGTGCGCGCGGGGTTCTGGCCGGCGCCCGCCAGGATGACCTGGCCCATGATCACGTAGTCGACCTGGTCGCCACTGACTCCGGCCTTCTCGAGGGCGCCCTTGATGGCGTGACCACCGAGCTCCGCGGCCGAGAGGCCCTTGAAGCCGCCCAGCAGGCGGCCGATCGGGGTGCGCGCTCCGGCGACGATGACGGATCCGGACATGAATGCCTCCGTGAAGTGTGTCGGCCGGTACGGCCGGGGTGGGTCCCTCGTGACGATACCCACGGGCCACGCCCGGGGGCGAGGGCCTCGTGGCCCCCCTCGTGATGGATAGGTCACAACGGGTCGCGGCGCGGACGCCGGCATACGACCATGTGGCCCATGACCGCACCGACCGACCCGACCGCCGATCTGCCCGCCGATCTGCCCCGCCACCTGTTCACCGCCATCGACCACGTCGGCATCGCCGTGCCCGACCTCGACGTCGCGATCGCGTTCTACCGCGACACCTTCGGCATGGAGCTGGCCCACGAGGAGGTCAACGAGGAGCAGGGCGTCCGGGAGGCGATGATCGCGGTCGGCGACTCCGGGTCCTGCATCCAGCTGCTGGCGCCGCTGAACGAGGACTCCACGATCGCGAAGTTCCTCGACCGCTCCGGGCCGGGCGTGCAGCAGATGGCCTACCGGGTCACCGACGTCGAGGCCGTCAGCGCGATCCTGCGCGAGCGCGGCGTCCGCCTGCTCTACGACGCCCCCAGGCGCGGGACGGCCGACTCGCGGATCAACTTCATCCACCCCAAGGACGCCGGCGGCGTGCTCGTCGAGCTCGTCCAGCCCGCGGCCTCCTCGCACTGAGGCGTTACTCGCCGGTAATATCCGCACGACCCACGACCCGGACCACCAGGAGCCTGACGTGCAGCACATCCTCGATGCCATCCTCGCCGCCTCTGACAGTCCCGGAAGCGTCGCCCCGGAGGACTTCGCGAGCCTCTCCCTGCCCGAGTCCTACCGCGCGGTGACCGTGCACAAGGACGAGGTGGAGATGTTCGAAGGGGTGGAGACCCGCGACAAGGACCCGCGCAAGTCGCTGCACCTCGACGACGTGCCGCTGCCCGAGCTCGGTCCGGGCGAGGCGTACGTCGCCGTGATGGCCTCCGCGATCAACTACAACACCGTGTGGACCTCGATCTTCGAGCCGGTCTCCACGTTCGGGTTCCTGGAGCGCTACGGGCGTCAGTCGGAGCTCACCAAGCGCCATGACCTGCCCTACCACGTGGTCGGCTCCGACCTGGCCGGCGTCGTCCTCAAGACCGGCCCCGGCGTCACGAAGTGGAAGCCCGGCACCGAGGTCGTCGCGCACTGTCTCTCGGTGGAGCTCGAGGACCCCGACGGCCACGACGACACGATGCTCGACCCGCAGCAGCGGATCTGGGGCTTCGAGACCAACTTCGGCGGCCTGGCCGAGATCGCGCTGGTCAAGTCCAACCAGCTGATGCCCAAGCCGGCCCACCTGACCTGGGAGGAGGCCGCCTCCCCCGGCCTGGTCAACTCCACGGCGTACCGCCAGCTGGTCTCCAAGAACGGCGGCAACATGAAGCAGGGCGACAACGTCCTGGTGTGGGGCGCCTCGGGCGGCCTCGGCGGCTTCGCCACGCAGTACGCGCTCAACGGCGGCGCGACCCCGGTCTGCGTGGTCTCCAACGAGGAGAAGGCGGCGATCGCCCGGAGCATGGGCGCGGAGCTGATCATCAACCGCTCCGAGGAGGGCTACCGGTTCTGGAAGGACGAGCACACCCAGGACCCGAAGGAGTGGAAGCGCTTCGGCGCCAAGATCCGCGAGCTCACCGGTGGGGAGGACATCGACATCGTCTTCGAACACCCCGGCCGCGAGACCTTCGGTGCCAGCGTCTACGTGACCCGCAAGGGCGGCACCATCACCACCTGCGCCTCGACCTCGGGCTACATGCACGAGTACGACAACCGCTACCTGTGGATGAACCTCAAGCGGATCATCTCCTCCCACTTCGCCAACTACCGCGAGTCGTGGGAGGCGAACCGCCTCATCGCCAAGGGCATGATCCACCCCACCCTCTCGCGTACCTACGGCCTGGACGACGTCGGCCAGGCCGCGCTCGACGTCCACAAGAACGCCCACCAGGGCAAGGTCGGCGTCCTGTGCCTCAGCCCCGAGGAGGGTCTGGGCGTCCGCGACCACGAGCTCCGCGAGCAGCACCTCACCGCGATCAACCGCTTCCGCGGCGTCTGAGCCGCACGTCCTCCCCGCTGACCCGTCAGAAACTCTCTGACGGGTCAGCGGCGGGTTGTTGCAAGTTGGTGACGGGTGACCGGACATGAACCCATCAGGCTGGGTTCTTTCCGGCGGATCAGGGAGGATGGGGCCGCACGTCCCGTCTGCACTCCGACCACAGCGAGGTAACTCCCCCATGAGCGACCAGGGTCTGTCCATCTTCGACCACGAGCCCGAGGGCGCCGACACGGATGCGGAGACGACACAGGTCATCCCCGTGACGCAGGAGCGACCCGCCGGGCAGAGCGCCGAGGCTGAGCGGAGCAAGGGGCAGCGGCCGGTCATCCCGCCCCCGCCGACCGAGCGCACCCAGGCCGCCCCGGCGGCGCCCCCGCGTGCCGCCGCGCCGGCGCCCGCGCCGACCACTGGCGACCTGCCCGTCGTACGTCGTGGCGGCTACGACAAGGCCGCGGTCGACGCCCGCGTGACCCAGCTCGCGCGTGACAAGGCCGGGCTGAGCGCGAGCCTGACCCAGTCCGAGCAGCGGGTCCTCGAGCTCGAGTCCGAGCTGCAGGACCTGCGCAGCCAGGCCGCCGAGCTCAAGAACCCCTCCTACGCCGGGCTCGGCGGGCGGGCCAGCGCCATGTTGCGACTCGCCGAGGAGGAGGCCAGCGAGATCCGGGCGACCGCCGACCGCGACGCCACCGAGATTCGGGAGCAGGCCGCCCGCGACGCCAAGGCCATCCGGGCCGAGGCCACCCGCGAGGCGCAGGACATGCGCACCGTCCAGCTGCGCGAGCTCGAGCAGACCCGGATCCGGATCCTCGCCGACGCCGAGCAGGAGCGCACCCTGGCCAAGGCCGAGGCCGAGGATCTCCTCGCCTCGGCCACACGCGAGGCCGACCAGCTCCGGCTCGCCGCCCGGCAGGAGACGACCGAGATGCGCACCTCTGCGACGCGCGAGGTCGAGCAGGCCCGGGCTGCGGCCGACCGCGAGGTGCAGGAGGCGCGGCGCACGCTGGCGGTGGAGAAGGAGCGGCTCGCCCGCGAGGCCACCGACCACCACAACAGTGCCACCGCGGAGACCAAGCGTCTCGTCGAGGAGGCCGAGCAGCGCGCCGCCGCCGCCGAGCAGCGCGCGAGCGAGGCGAGCAAGCAGGCCGCCGAGAACCGCGCCGCCGCCCAGACCGAGGCGGAGGCCCTGCTGGCCCGCGCCCGGCGCGAAGCCGAGCAGATCGTCGCGTCGGCCCGCAGCCAGGCGGAGTCGGTGGAGAGCACCGGGCACGCCGAGGTCGAGCGCGAGATCGCCGCGCGACGCGCGGAGCTCGATCGCCTGATGAAGCGTCGTGACGCCATCACCGCCCAGCTCGCCTCGCTGCGAGATGTCGTCGCCGGGTTCGGCGAGGACGAGAGTTGAGCGAGGGACCGGAGGACGCCAAGGCGACCGCCCCGCAGGCGAGGACGGCGACCGCGCACACCGAGACTGCTGGCGAGCACGTGGACGAGCGGCAGTTCGGCCCCCAGGAGGAGTACGGCGCCCAGGGTGTGCCCTTCGAGCGCCGTTCCCCCTTCTACCTCGGCTTCTTCGGCGCCCTCGGCGCCCTGCTCGCCTACTTCCTCTGGTCCGCCCTCATGGGTATCGGGTCGACCCTGATCCTGATCGTCGTGTCGTTGTTCCTCGCCGCCGGCCTCAACCCGTCGGTCGAGGCGCTGGAGCGGCGCGGGCTGCGGCGCAGCTGGGCGGTCACCGCGGTCATCACCGCGTTCCTGGCGGCCGTCGCGCTGTTCGTGGTCGCGATCGTCCCGGTCATCACCGACCAGGTCACCGCCATCACCAAGAGCGCCCCCGAGTGGCTGGAGCAACTGCAGAAGAACCGGCAGATCCAGAAGCTCGACGACGAGTACGACATCATCTCCAAGGTCCAGGACTACGTCGCCAACGGCGACTTCGTCAGCGGCATCTTCGGCGGGGTGCTCGGGGTCGGCCTGAAGATCCTGGGCGCGCTGTTCAACGCGTTCATCATCCTGGTCCTCACGCTGTACTTCCTCAGCTCGCTTGAGAAGACCAAGCAGGCGTTCTACCGCCTGGCCCCTGCCTCGCGTCGTAGCCGAGTCACGCTGCTCGGCGACCAGATCATCCGCAACGTCGGCGGCTACGTGTCCGGGGCGTTCATCGTGGCCCTGTGCGCCGGGATCTCCACGCTGGTGTTCCTGTTCATCGTGGGCCTGGGTCAGTACGCCGTTGCGCTGGCGTTCGTAGTGGCGCTCCTGGATGTCATCCCGATGATCGGCGCGACCCTCGGCGCGGTGGTCGTCACCGCGATCGCGACCGCCACCGACATCAAGACCGGCATCTTCTGCGCGATCTTCTTCCTGATCTACCAGCAGGTCGAGAACTACGTCATCTACCCGCGGGTGATGTCGAAGTCCGTCGACCTGCCGGGGGCGGTCATCGTCATCGCGGCCCTCATCGGGGCCGGACTGCTCGGCGTCGTCGGTGCACTGCTCGCCATCCCCACCGCGGCGGCGATCATGCTGATCCTGCGCGAGGTGGTCGTACGTAGACAGGACGCGCGGTAGCGCCCGGACCTGGATCAGCCCTGAGGGCCGATGAAGTAGTCGCCGAAGGCCTGCGAGCGCATCGACGACGGCCCGTGCACGACCGCCTTGATGCCCTCGACGGCCCATGGCTCGACCATCTCGGGCGTCAGACGCACGGTCTCGAGGCCGCCGAGCCGGTCGGCCCCCACGGCGATCCCAGGGCAGAAGGTGTGCACGACGTCGCGTCGCAGGACCTCGCCGTCCTCGGTGCCGATCTCGAGCACGACCCACTCCCCCTCCGCGTAGTCGATCGTGGGGCACTGGTCGCGCGGCCGGTCGCCCTGGGCGAGCGCCGCGAGGTAGGCCTGCAACGCCTCGCGCCCGAGCGTCGTGGCGTAGTCGAGCTCGGCCCGCTCGAAGTCCGGCCGGGGGTCCCCAGGTGAGTGGTAGACGCACACGTTGAGCACCCGGCCGTCCCGCTCGGCGTCGCCCGGCACTACGGCCGGGAAGCCCGACTGCTGCACCTCGAGATCGGCCATGCAGGTCTCGCCACCGGTGGCCGATGCGAGGATCTGCTCACGCAGTGCCGCATCGGTGCTCCCCACGGTGAGCCGGGTCCCGTCCACCTCGACGGTCTCCTGCACGAACCCGTCCCCGAGGTCGACCGTGCCCGGCCCGACAGCCGCGTCGAACCACAGGTACGAGGCCTCCGGCCGGCCGGCCTGGTCGGCCAGCACGCACATGTCGCTCAGCATGACGGGGCGACCGACGTACGGCGCGGACCGGTCCTCGGTGGGCACCAGGGCTCCCGGACCGAAGCAGAACGACGGCGGGTCACCGGCCACCGTCGCGAACGGCGCGGTCCCCCAGCCCCAGTCGGCCGGAACGTCGACGGCCAGGTCGTGCCAGTACTCGGTGCGCGTCGCGCTGCGTCGCCGGGACCGTGGTCACCCCTCCATCCATGCACGACTGACGTGCGCGCGGGGGGATTCGTTGCGCCGACCGGGCGACTTTCTCACTCGTGGACGAGCAGGCTGTCGGGTACGTCACGCTCGCCCAGCTTGACGCCCACGACCCCGGCCAGGATGAGCAGTCCGCCGAGCAGCTGCAGGCCGTTGGGCAGCTCCTCGAGCAGCAGCCATGCCCACAGCACCCCCGCCACGACCTCGATCAGGGCCACGAAGGACGCGACGCGAGAGCCCAACCGCCGGATCGCGAAGATCCCGGTGACGTAGGCAATGGCGGCGGTGACAACGCCGAGCAGCGCGAGCGGCACCCACCAGGCGTACGACGAGCCGGCCATCGTGACGTCCTGGGTCGAGGAGGACATCGGCAGGACGCCCACCAGCCCGAGCAGGCCCAGCGACGCGCCGCCCACGATCAGGCCTCCCGCGGCCAGCGCGAGCGCGGGCAGTCCGCTGTCCTCGTGGGCCGAGATCAGGAAGTACGCCGCGGCGCCGACCATCGCGCCCAGCGCCCACAGCACGCCGGGCACGCTGAGGCCGGCACCGGAGAGCAGGTCGAGCACCAGCACCAGCCCCAGCGCCGCCAGGCCGGCGCCGGCCAGCGTGAGCGGACCCGGGCGCTCGCCCTTGCGCACCCACAGCCAGACCACGACCGCAGCCGGAGCCGTGTACTCGATCAGCAGCGCCGGGCCCACCTGCATGTGACCGACAGCCGAGAAGTAGCAGAACTGAGCGCCCGCGACGGCGAGCAGCCCGTAGGTGAGCACCAGTGCCAGGTTGGGCCGCACGGCGTCCCATCGCCCGCGCATCGCGTAGGCGCCGAACGGCGCCACGAGGACCGCGGCCACCGAGATCCGGACGAGGACCACCGAGCCGGGGGTCCAGCCGGTGTCCAGCAGCCCACGGGCCAGCGCGCCCGAGAGCCCGAAGGTCAGCGCCGAGACCAGCGCCAGGGCCAACCCCCCGACCGTGCGCGACGCCCCCGCGGAAGGGCCGAGGTCGTCACGAGTCATGGTGGCCATGGGTCATGACACTAAATGACATGCAGTAACCTGTCAACGTGGTCTTCGCTCATGACACCGAGACGGCCCTCCAGGCGGCGGCGACGCTGGTCAACTCCGAGGACGACGACGGCGACACGCTGACCTCCGTGGCCGACCTGGACGAGTTCTTCGAGCGGTTCGAGTACACAGGTCGCCGCGACCGCGACCGGGCCGAGCTCGACGCCGTACGCGCGCTCCGGCCGGCGCTCCGCACGCTGCTGACCTCCGAGCGCGACCAGGCCGTCGAGATCGTCAACGAGATGCTGGCCGCTGCCCGGGCGGTCCCCCGGCTGGTGCGCCACGACCGCTTCGACTGGCACCTGCACGCGGTCGACGCCGACGCCCCCCTGGCCACGCGGATCGTCGTCGAGACCGCGATGGCGATGATCGACGTCATCCGCGCCGACGAGCTCTCGCGCCTCGCGCTGTGCTCCGACGACGACTGCAACGGCGTCGTCGTCGACCTCTCGCGCAACCGCTCGCGCCGCTTCTGCTCCACCTCCTGCGGCAACCGCAACGCGGTCGCCGCCTACCGCGCCCGCCAGGCGAGCGGCGGCTGAGCCGCACCCTGCCCGCGGTCAGCTCGCGAGGAAGCGACGCAGCACCTCGACGAAGACCTCGGGCTGCTCGGAGTGCACCCAGTGGCCGGCGTTCTTGACCGTCACCTTGCGGTTCTGCGGGAACCAGCGGTTCATCGCGTCGCCGTACTCGTCCTTGACGTACGGCGAGGTCTGGCCGGCCACCCACAGCACCGGGCCGGGGTACGGCGCGGCGGGGTCGAGCCGGTCGTCCGGCCAGCCGCCGAGCACGGCGAGGTCGCGACCGAGCACCTCGAGGTTGGGCTGCCACGCCCAGGAGTCGCCGTCGCGGCGCAGGTTCTGCAGCAGGAAGCTGCGCACCGTGCGGTTCGGCACCGCGTCGGCGAGCGCCTCGTCGGCGTCGCTGCGGCGGGTCAGCGCGTCCAGGTCCAGCCTCTGCATCGCGTCGATGAAGCCCTCGAACTCCGTGCGCCCGTGGTAGTCGACCGGCGAGATGTCGACGACGCAGAGCCGCTCGACCAGCTCGGGGTGGCGCAGCGCGAGCACCATGGCGGTCTTGCCGCCCATCGAGTGGCCCACGAGCGAGACGCGGTCGTCGGCGGAGAAGAGCCCGGCCACCTCGTCGGCCATGTCGAGGTAGTCGACCCGGTCGTGCCAGTCCGACCGGCCGTGGTTGGGCATGTCGACCAGCAGGACCCGGTGGTCGGCGGCGAGCGCCTTGGCGACCGTGGTCCAGTTCTTCCCCTGACCGAAGAGCCCGTGGCAGAAGGCCACCAGCGGACCGGACTCCCCCAGCGTCGTGGTGTTCAGCACCAGGCCCGCCGCCCGTCGGGGCGCAGCGCGCGGTCACGGAGCACGACGGCGAGCCGGTCGCCGAACTGCGCACAGGTCTTCTCGAAGTCCTGCTCGCGGTACTCGATCACCAGCACCCGGGCGCCGTAGGCCGACGTGTAGGCGCCGCACTCGTCGTAGCGCCCGCACTCCTCGGCCACGGCGAAGTCGAAGCCGACCCGCGTGCCGTCGTAGCCCGCGAGGTTCTTCTGCCCCGCCGCCAGGCCGGCTCGGTGGGCGCCCCGGACCAGCAGACGAGCCATCGCCACCGCGTGCTTGCGCCGCAGCATCCCCTGGCTGCGGGTGAACGAGTCGAGGTTGTCGTACTCCACCGCGGCGAAGCCGTCGGCGGCACAGCCGCGGGTCCAGCGGCCCATGATCCGCGCGATCGCCTGGCGCTGGCGCGCCGTGCGCAGGTCGAGCAGCCACTCGCCCCATGTCTCGTCGACCACCGCCCGGCCGTCCTTCTTGAGCACCAGCCACCACCGCGCGCGCCAGAAGCGCCGCTCGTCCGGCTGGGTCTGGAAGCCGTTGACGTAGCAGACGTTGTAGCGGCCGGCGGCGGGCTCGGCGCCGCGGTCGCGCACGACGATCCCGACGTGCGGCGGCAGCGCCCGGGCCCCACCGAGCTGGTAGTCGACGTCGGTGCCGGCCGGCGGCTGCTCGACCTCGGCGTACGACGGCGCGGCGCCGAGCCCGCCGAGGAGGACGCCGAGCAGCAGGACGAGGAGCAGGGCGCGACGCATGCGCACGAACCTATCCCTTGCGGTGACAAGATCGCGGGGTGACCGACACCCGCATCGAGGCCGAGCGGCTCATCGCCGCGCCCGCCGCCGACATCTTCGCGCTGCTCTGCGACCCGCAGGGCCACGTCGCCATCGACTCCTCCGGGATGCTCCAGGGGGCGGAGGGCGAGCCCGTGCGCGCCTCCGGCGACTCCTTCGTGGTCCACATGGACCGCGAGGCCCTCAACGACTTCCCCGAGATGGGCCGCTACGACGTCACGGTCACCATCCGCGACCTCGAGCCGGACCGGCTGATCTCCTGGACCGTGCTGGGCCGCATCCGTCCGCAGATCGGTCACGTCTACGGCTACCGCCTCGAGCCGGCCGAGGGCGGCACGCGCGTCACGTCGTTCTACGACTGGTCCGACATCGCCCCCGAGTGGCGCGACGCCGGCATCTTCCCGGTGCTCTCCGAGAACGCCCTACGCGGCACGCTCGGCATCCTCGACCGCACCGCACGTCGCGGCTACCCCCGGGGCTGACGTGCGCATCGAGGTGCAGTCCGTCGAGGCGCTGCGGTTCGAGGACGGCTCCCCCGTGCGCGCGGCGTCGGCGATCGCGGCGTTCGGCGACGGCTTCCTGATCAGCCAGGACGACGCGACTTCGGCCTGCTGGTGGCGCTCCGGCGTCGGGACGCCGGTCAGGGTGCTGCCGCCGGTCGACGGCCACGACTCGTTCTCGGAGACCGAGGGCACCAAGGCGCTCAAACCCGACCTCGAGGCGGCGCTCGACGTGGTCCTCGACGGCTCCCCTGCCGTGCTGATGCTCGGCTCCGGCTCGACCGCCGCGCGGATGCGAGCGGTGCTCGTCGGTCTGCGCGACGGCGTTCCCTGGGCGGCGTCGCGCGACCTGTCGCCGCTCTACGCGCGGGTGGCCGCCCTGCTCGACATCGAACCCGAGCAGGTCAACCTCGAGGGCGCGTGCGTCGTCGAGGGGGTCCTGCGGTGGTTCCACCGCGGCCGACCGACCGTCGGACTTCCCAGCAGCAGCGTCGAGCTCGACCTGACGGCGCTGGTCGCCACGGTCGCCGGGCGCGTCGAGCCCGCCGACCTGCACCCGACCGGCGTACAGACCATTGAGGTGGGTGAGGTCGACGGCGTCGGCCTCGCGGTCACCGACGCGGTGACGCTGTCGGAGGACCGGGTGCTGGTCTGTGCCGCCGCCGAGGACAGCCCCAACGCCTACGACGACGGGCCGGTGCGCGGCTCGGCGCTCGCGGTGCTCGACGGCACCCGCGTGCACGCCACCGCGCCGCTGCCGGACATCGGGGGGCGGGTCGCCAAGGTCGAGGGACTGGCCGTCCTGGAGTGGGACGGGCGCAGCGGCCGGGTCCTCGCCGTCGTCGACGAGGATGACCCGGGCGCAGCCTCGGCCCTGCTCACCCTGCGGGTGAGCCTGTGAGCCGGTCGCGGCTCAGCGCTGGCTGTAGTCGCGGAACCCGCGCTTGGTCTTGCGGCCGAGGTAGCCCGCGGTGACCAGGTGCTCGAGCAGCGGCGCCGGCGCGAAGCCGGGCTCGCGGAACTCCAGGTAGAGCTCGCGCTGGATCGCCAGCGACACGTCGTTGCCCACCACGTCGAGCAGCTCGAACGGACCCATCGGCAGCGCGCAGCCCTGCTTCATGGCCAGGTCGATGTCGTCGGCCGTCGCGTAGTGCGCCTCGAGCATCTTGACCGCGTCGTTGAGGTAGGGGAACAGCAGCGCGTTGACGATGAAGCCGGCGCGGTCGCCGCAGGAGACGGCCACCTTGCCCACCTTCGCGCACAGGGCGCGGGTGGTCTCCGTGACATCCTCGGAGGTCGACACGGTGGAGACCACCTCGACCAGCTTCATGATCGTGGCCGGGTTGAAGAAGTGCATCCCGACGACGTCCTGCGGGCGACTGGTCACCTTGGCCATCGCGATGATCGGCAGGCTGGAGGTGGTCGTGGCGAGGATGGCGCCTGGCTTGCAGATCTCGTCGAGGTTCTCGAAGAGCGTGGTCTTGATCGCCAGGTCCTCCGCGATCGCCTCGACCACGATGTCGACGCCGCTGAGGTCGTCGAGGCTGGTGGAGCCACTGACCCGTGCGAGGACCTCCGCCTTGGCCTCCTCAGTCGCCTTGCCGCGCTGGATCTGCTTGTCGAAGCCCTTGGTGATGGTCGCGGTCACTCCGGCGACCTTGTCGGCGCTGCGACCGACGTACAGGACGTCGTAACCGGCCTTGGCGAAGACCTCCACGATGCCGCTGGCCATCGTTCCGGTGCCGACCACGCCGACCTGGTTGATCTCGTGCTTGAGCTGCGGCGACTCGTCGGCCGACGGGGTCTTGTCGTCGTCGACCACCACCGGGCTGTCGGGCCCCTCGTAGGTGTAGAAGCCCCGGCCGGTCTTGCGGCCGAGCAGCCCGGCGGTGACCATCTGCTTGAGGATCGGCGTCGGCGCGTGCAGGCGGTCGCGCCCCTGGCGGTACATCGTCTCGAGGATCTCGTAGGCGGTGTCGAGGCCGATCAGGTCGAGCAGGGCCAGCGGCCCCATCGGGTAGCCGCAGCCGTAGCGCATGGCGGCGTCGATGTCCTCGCGCGAGGCGTACCTGCCCTCGAACATGGACGCGGCGTGGTTGAGGTAGCCGAAGAGGAGGGTGTTGGCGATGAAGCCGGCCTTGTCGCCGCAGACCACCGGGCTCTTGCCGAGGCCGACGACGAGGTCCTTCACGTCGTCGAGGACGGCGGGCTCGGTGACGACCGTGCGGACGATCTCGACGAGGTTCTGGACGGGCGCGGGGTTGAAGAAGTGCAGGCCGAGGACCCGGCCCGGCGAGGAGGTGGCGGTCGAGATCTCGGTGACCGACAGCGACGAGGTGTTGGTCGCGAGGATCGCCTCGGAGGAGACGACGGCGTCGAGCTCGCGGAAGATCGTCTTCTTCGTCTCCAGCGACTCCACGACGGCCTCCACCACCAGGTCCGCGTCGGCAAGGTCTCCGAGCGAGGTGGTGAACGTGATCCGCCCGAGCAGCTCGGCCTGCTCGGCCACGGTGAGCTTCTCGCGCTTCACGGCACGATCGGTCGAGTTCGCCAGGTGCTGGCGCCCGCGCTCGAGGCCCTCTTCGTTCTGCTCGACCCCGACGACGCCGAAGCCGTGGCGGGCGAAGACCTCGGCGATGCCGGCGCCCATGGTGCCGAGCCCGACCACGCCGATCGTGGTGAACGTGCGGGCAGATGTCTCAGGCGTGCTCGTCATGGCGGGCATCATCGCACGCCCCACGGGCCCGCGGCTGTGGGGCAACTCACCAGTAACTTAGGGGTGCAGCGGCCGTCGCAGAGGGGCCGCCATCACCACCCGCGGCCCGTGCCGGTCCAACCCGAGAGCCCGCTCGAGCCCCCGCTGTCGTACCTCGAACGGCTCGGGTCGGCTCGCCTCGACGAAGCCGAGCCGCGCGTAGAACGGCCCGTTCCACGGCAGGTCGCGGTACGTCGTCAACGAGAGCCGGTCGAAGCCCGCGTCCCAGGCCTCGCGCATCGCCTCGCGCACCAGCGCGGAGCCGAGGCCCTGCCGACCGTGGTCCGGGTGCACCGACAGCTGTGCGAGGTGCGCGAACCCGTCGACGTAGGTCACGTGGGCGAAGCCGGTCGGCGCGCCGACCTCCCCCGTCACCAGCAGGAAGCCGGGGATGACGACGCGGTCCCGCCCGTCCTGGCCAGGTGCTGCCAGGGGGTCGCCGGCCAGGTCGCCGAGGACCGCCTCGAACAGCGGGACCGCGGCCTCCTCGATGGCCTGGAGGTGCCGCAGGTCGGCGGCGCGGGCGTGCCGGACGGCGTGATGGTGGTGCACGACGCTCACTGTAGATTCATCGCCCGTGAGGATCGTCGTTGCGCGCTGCCAGGTCGACTACGCCGGACGGCTGACGGCGCACCTGCCGATGGCGACCCGGGTGCTGATGATCAAGGCGGACGGGTCGGTGCTCGTCCACTCCGACGGCGGCTCCTACAAGCCCCTCAACTGGATGTCGCCCCCGTGTACGTTGCGCGAGGGCACCACCGAGGACGGGCAGGTGGAGTGGACGGTCACCAACCCCAAGACCGACGACACGCTGCGGATCCTGCTCGAGGAGGTCGTCTCGGACTCCTCCCACGACCTCGGCATCGACCCCGGGCTGCAGAAGGACGGCGTGGAGAAGCACCTCCAGGCCCTCCTCGCCGACCACCCCGCCACGCTCGCCGAGGGCCTCACCCTGGTCCGCCGTGAGTACCCGACCGCGATCGGGCCAGTCGACCTCATGTGCCGCGACGCCCTCGGGGTCAGCGTGGCCGTGGAGATCAAGCGCCGCGGCGACATCGACGGCGTCGAGCAGCTCACCCGCTACCTCGAGCTGCTCAACCGCGACCCGCTCCTCACCGGCAACGGCGCCGTCCGCGGCATCTTCGCCGCCCAGGAGATCAAGCCGCAGGCCCGCGTCCTCGCCGCCGACCGCGGCATCGCCTGCGCCGTCGTCGACTACGACGCGCTGCGCGGCCTCGACGACCCGAGTCACCGGCTCTTCTAGGCCGGCCGGCTCGCCCGTCGTCCACAGGCGCGCGGGCGTCGGTGGCGGGCCCCGGGGCGACCGGCATACGGTGACGACATGAGCACCGATCCCGGCATGAGTCGCCGCGTGACGCGACTCGAGAACGACACGGAGTCGATCGACGACCTCCTCACCGGAGTCCGCACGACCCTGGACGACCACACCCGCCGCTTCGAGGTACTGCAGACCCGGTTCGACGGACTCGAGGGCCGGTTCGACGGCGTCGAGGAGACCCTGCGCGAGGTCGTGCGACGGCTTCCCGAGCCGTCGTGAGACCGCGCCGACCGCACCTGCCGGCTCGACGCTCCCGCCACCGGCCGGTCTGATCTGGCATGCGCATCTTCCACATCGCCACCGCCGCCGAGTGGGACTCGGGGCGCGCCGCAGGCGCCTACGCCACCTCCACCCTCGGGCGCACGCTCGCCGAGGAGGGCTACATCCACGCCAGCCGCGGCGACCAGTGGCAGGGCGTGCGCGAGCGCTACTACTCCGGCGTCACCGAGCCGCTGGTGCTTCTCGTCATCGACACCGACCGGCTCACCTCCCCCGTCGTCGACGAGCGCGTCGGGGATGGGCCCGAGACCTTCCCCCACGTCTACGGCCCGATCAACCCCGATGCCGTCGTCCAGACCCTCCCCCTCGACGACCGCACGGCAGCCGCCGCCGGCGCCTCGTTCTCCCAGCTCTTCCTCGGGGAGGTGACGCACCGGGTGGTGCTGGCCATCATCGCCATGACCACCGCCCTCGTCGGCGCGCTGATCGGCGCCCTCGTCGTCCCCGACCCCGGCGCCGCCGTCGGCCTGCTCATCGGCTTCGCCGTCGGCATCGCTGCGGCCGTCCTCGTCCACCGCCGCCGCTGAGGCGGTTCCCGGACCTGCCGGCAGCCCCGCCGGTGGCGAGGTGTGGGGCGCTCAGGTTCGTCGGCGCCCGGGCGGCGGCAGGGGGTCGGTGCCGGTGTGGTCGCGGCGGTAGGCGAACCCGTGCGGTGAGTGCCACAGGTAGGTGCCCCGGTCCAGTACGTCGTAGGTCCAGCCGCCGTGGGTCTTGAGGCGGTGGTGCCCGCGACAGAGGGGTGCGGAGTTGCACGAGCACGTCGGTCCGGCCTCGTCGTAGGGGATCACGTCGTCGTGGTCGCACCGCTCGGCGGGCCGGGTACACCAGGGAAAAACGCAGGTGTGGTCGACGAGGTCGTCCTGCTCGACCAGCCGGTCGGGGTGCTCGTAGGCCGCGACATGGAGGTGGTCGGCCAGGTCACGCACGGGTTTGACGTTGATCGTGGTGGTCCCGGTGGCACCGCACCACTGACGGATCGTCTCGAGCAGCACCGGCTTGCGCCCGCATCTGCCGACGGTCACGTTCGGGTCCCCGAACACCCCAGCCTCGTGCACGTGCAGATCGACTACCCGCACCACCTTCACCACCGGCGGCACGGGAGCCTCGAGGGAAGCCTCGAAACCACCCCCGAGGTCCTCATCACCGAACGGGAGCGTCTCCTGCCCCCGAGCCAGATCACCAGCGGCCTGCGCCCGTCGTACGTCGAGCGGCTCACTCGACCCCGCCGCCTTCCGGTCGGCCGCGAGGCGGCTGATCGCGGCGTCGAAGTCGAGCGCATCCTGCGCATCCAGGGTCCCGGATACCTCGATGGTGCCTTCGAGGGACATGTCGTCCTTGTGCACGTCGAGCTTGCGCCCGTCCGCGGCCTGGCGGCGCAGCTTCTCGGCCTGCTCGGGGTCGAATCTGGCCATCGCGGTCGCGATCTGGCGCTCAATTTCGGCGTAGGAGACCTTGTGCGCGCAGTAGCCGACCTGCAGGTCCACGTGGGCGGCACCTGCCACAGGCAGGCACTTGGTGTGCTCGGCGATCCAGCGTGCCTTCCAGAACCCCAGCTCCCCGGCCTCCACGCGGGCCCAGATCCTGGGGAGGCGGAACCTGATCTCGAGCGCGGCGCCGACGTAGCTTTTCGCGGAGTCGGTCGACATCCCCAACGCGGCGCCGAGCTCCATGACCGCAAACTCACTCACCATCGGGGCGCCGGGCCCGGCCAAGGGGATGCCGCGGTCGCTGAAGACCGCGGCGTCGTCCTCGTCGTGGGTCTCGTGGAGCTGGCACCAGTCAAGCGTCAGGTGAAGGCAGCCGAGCTCGGCGTCGATCGCGGCCTGGGTGTGCGCGCGGACACCGTCGAGCAGTTGTCTGCTCTGGTCGGGTCCGGTGCTGGTCATGGGTCTACTCAAGCACCCGCCACCGACAGTCAGGGGCCCAAGAATGCCTTTATCCACAAGGGATTCAAGACTTTCCGGATCAGGCGAGCAGCGAGACCACGTCGTCGGCGCAGCCCCAGCTGAGCGCGATCCCGGCGTCGCCGTGGCCGTAGCAGTGGACGACCCGGCCCTCGCGCTCGAGTCGGATGCTGGGGCGGGTGGGGCGCAGGCCGACCCGGTGCTGCAGGACGCGGGCGCAGCCGAGCTCCGGGACCAGACGGGAGGCCCGCTCGATGAGGAGGGCGGCGGTGTCCGGCGAAGGGGTGCGGCTCCAGTCACCGTGCTCGTGGGTGCCGCCGACGACGATGTCGTGCTCGCGCGGCACGATGTACGGCGCCTCCGGGCCGGCGCCGAGCCACCAACGGTCCAGCCCGTGCTGCTCGAGGTGGACCACCTGCCCGCGCACGGGCGTGATGGAGGCGTCGGCGGCGAGGAGGCGCGAGCCGATCCCGGAGCAGTTGACGACCGCGTCGCCCCCTATCGGCAGCGTGCGCAGGTTGAGCCGGGTCACCGTGCCGCCCAGGGCCTCGACCCGGGCGCGCAGCCAGGACAGGTAGCGGGGCATCTCCGCCACCGGCGCGACCAGGCTGCGCCCCGAGGGGAGCTCCGTCCCCGGCACCATCCGTACGCCGGTCTGGCGGGCGGCGGCGAGGGCCGCGAAGCTCTCCCCGGACCGGGCGGACCACGAGACGGCCCTCGGGTCGACCGGCTCACCCCCGACGTGGCACAGGGCGGCGGCGACGGCGGAGGTCGTCTCCAGCGGCAGGTCGCGCGCGACCACATCGACCCGGTGGCCGGCCTCGAGCAGCCGCACGGCGCAGCTCAGCCCCACGACTCCGGCGCCCACGACGATCACCCGCATGGCCCGAGTGTGCCCGAGGGACCGCGAGGCGTCAGCCGCCGGCGACTCGCGGCGCGGTGGGGTCGCCGTCGTCGCTCCTCTGCTCGCGGGCGACGTACTCCTCGATGTCCTCGATGCCGTCGCGGTTGCGAGTGACGACGGCCAGCAGGTCGCTCATCGTGGCGACCTCCTCGACCTGCTCCTTGATGAACCACTGGACGAACTGCTCGGAGGCGTAGTCGTTCTCCTCGCGGGCGATGCGCAGCAGGGTGTTGATCTCCTCGGTGACCCGCTTCTCCTGCGCCAGCGCGAGCGCCACCGGCGCCACGACGTCCTCGAAGCGCGAGACCGGCGCATCGACGCCGGGGATGAGCGCCTCCACGTCGGTGTCGAGGAGGTACTGCACCATCATCAGGGCGTGGTCGCGCTCCTCGAGCGCCTGCGTGTAGAAGAACGCCGCCATCTGCGGCATCGTCTTGGCGTCGTAGTAGACCGCGCACGCGAGGTACTGGTTGTGCGCGGCGAGCTCGTTGCCGATCTGCAGGTTCAGCTGCTCGGCGAAGCGGGGTGCGGTCATGTGGCCAGTCTGGCAGGCCCCCGGCGCGTCAGGCGGCCTTGGCGAGCTTCTTCTTGGTGACCTTCTTGCCGTCCACCGTGACCAGCTTGCGCTTCTTGACGGTGTAGCCCTCGGGCAGCGTGCCCTCCTTGAGCATCCGCAGCGGGCACCGCTCGCACTTCGTCTTGGAGACGCAGCACTCGGTCTTCGGCAGCTTCCTCACCGACGACTTGGCGGAGGCCTTCTTCTTGGGCACGAAGGGGAGGCTAACACAACTTAGGGTCCCCTTCTGTGATCGCCGCCACTTCGCAGATCAGCCCAGGTCGTGCGCCCGGCGGATCACGTCGACGATGCCGCCCATGATCTCGGTGAGCCCGAAGTCCTTGGGCGTGTAGACCGCCGCGACGCCGAGCTCGCGCAGCCGCCGACCGTCGGAGTCGGGGATGATCCCGCCCACGATCACCGGCACGTCGCCGAGCCCGGCCTCCTTCAGCCCGTCGAGGACGTCGGGCACGAGCTCCATGTGGGAGCCGGACAGGATCGACAGCCCGACGCAGTGCACGTCCTCGGCCACCGCGGCCGACACGATCTGCTCCGGGGTCAGCCGGATGCCCTGGTAGATCACCTCGAACCCCGCGTCGCGGGCCCGCACCGCCACCTGCTCTGCACCGTTGGAGTGCCCGTCCAGGCCCGGCTTGCCGACCAGCAGCCGCAGCCGCCCCCCGAGCTCCTCGCCGGTCGCCCGCACCCGCTCCCGTACGCCGGTCAGCTCGGCGCCGGCCTCGGCCGACCCCACGGCGCCGCTGACACCCGTGGGCGCGCGGAACTCGCCGAACACCTCGCGCAGCGTGCCGGCCCACTCCCCCGTGGTCGCGCCTGCCCGGGCGGCCGCCAGCGTGGCCGCCATGAGGTTGTCGGTGGTCTTCGCGGCCTCGGCCAGCGCCGCCAGCGCGGCGGCGACCTCGGCCTCGTCGCGCTGCCCCTTCCACTGCGCCACCGACGCCAGTGCTGACTGCTCGGCCCGCGGGTCGGCGGCCATGATGGCGGCGTCGAGGTCGGCGGTGAGCGGGGACGGCTCGGTCGTCTCGTAGACGTTGACCCCCACCACCTTCTCCTCACCGCTCTCGATGCGCGCGCGGCGGGCGGCGTGGGCGGAGACCAGCGCCTGCTTCATGTAGCCGGACTCGACGGCCGCGATGGCACCGCCCATCGCCTGGACCCGGTCGATCTCGGCGCGGGCGCCCTCGACCAGCTCGGCCACCTTGGCCTCGATCACCTTCGAGCCGTCGAAGATGTCCTCGTACTCCAGCAGGTCGGACTCGAAGGCCAGCACCTGCTGCAGCCGCAGCGACCACTGCTGGTCCCACGGCCGCGGCAGCCCGAGTGCCTCGTTCCACGCCGGCAGCTGGACCGCGCGGGCGCGGGCCTTCTTCGAGAGCGTCACCCCGAGCATCTCCAGCACGATGCGCTGCACGTTGTTCTCGGGCTGGGCCTCGGTGAGCCCCAGGGAGTTGACCTGCACGCCGTACCGGAAGCGGCGCATCTTGGGGTCCTGCACGCCGTACCGCTCCCGCGTGATCTCGTCCCACAGCTCCACGAACGCGCGCATCTTGCACGTCTCCTCGACGAAGCGGACGCCGGCGTTGACGAAGAACGAGATCCGGCCGACGACCTTCTCGAAGTCCTCCTCGGAGACCTGACCGGAGGCCTTCACCTGGTCGAGCACCGCGATGGCCGTGCACAGCGCGTAGGCCAGCTCCTGCGTCGGCGTCGCCCCGGCCTCCTGCAGGTGGTAGCTGCAGATGTTGATCGGGTTCCACTTGGGAATCTGGTGGACCGTGTAGGAGATCATGTCGCCGATCAGCCGGAGCGAGTGCTCCGGCGGGAAGACGTAGGTCCCCCGCGACAGGTACTCCTTGATGATGTCGTTCTGGGTCGTCCCGGCCAGCTGGCCGGCGACCTCCTCGGGCGTCAGCTCGGGGTTCTGCTCCTCGGCGACCACCTGGTAGAGCGCGAGCAGCCACATGGCCGTCGCGTTGATGGTCATCGACGTGTTCATCGACGTCAGCGGAATGTCGGCGAAGAGCTTGCGCATCTCGCCGAGGTGCGGCACCGGGACACCGACCTTGCCGACCTCGCCTCGGGCGAGCGGCGAGTCCGGGTCGTAGCCGGTCTGCGTGGGCAGGTCGAAGGCCACCGATAGCCCGGTCTGCCCCTTCGCGAGGTTGCCACGGTAGAGCGCGTTGGACGCGGTCGCGGTCGAGTGGCCGGCGTAAGTACGCATCACCCAGGGGCGGTCCTTCTCGGTCATGGGTCCGAGGGTAGGACGAGACCTACTACTTGGTAACCGGTGCCTCGTGTGGGATGTCCGACACACCGGGCAGTTCCCCGGCCGGGGCTCAGGCGGTCGCGGCCTCGCGCTCGAGCTCGACCACGCGGATCAGGCGCGAGATGTGCAGCATCCGGCGTACGGCGGGGCCGCAGCCGCGCAGCGTGAGGTGGTGTCCGTCGCGGACGGCGAGCCGGGTGGCGAAGGCCAGGACCTTGAGCGCGGTGTGGTCGACCGTCGCCACGCCGGAGAGGTCGACGACGACGTCGTCGTAGGTGTGCAGCTGGTCGTGCAGGGCGTTGCGCACCTCCCACGTGCTGCGCACGTCGAAGTCACCGCTCAGCACCAGCGTGGGGCCGTCGAACGCGATGTCCATGCCTGCCTCGTCTCCCGACATCATCCACTGTCACCCACTATGACGCGCTTCACACCCCGCAGGTTGCACCCACGCCTGCGAAAGTTTCCGGGCGCTAGGGTCGGCGCATGGTCAACCTCACCCGGATCTACACGCGCACCGGCGACGCCGGTGAGACCCGCCTCGGGGACATGAGCCTCACCACGAAGAACGACCTGCGGCTGCACGCCTACGCCGACGTCGACGAGGCCAACGCGACGCTGGGGCTCGCGCTCGCCGCGGGCGGGCTGGAGCCGGACGTGGTGGCGGTGCTGACCCACGTGCAGAACGACCTCTTCGACGTCGGAGCGGACTTCTGCACGCCGGTCGTCGCGGAGCCCGAGTACCCCCCGCTCCGCGTCGAGCAGGAGTACGTCGACCGGCTCGAGAGCTGGTGCGACCACTACAACGAGGCGCTGGCGAGCCTGCGCTCCTTCATCCTCAGCGGGGGCACGGTGGGCGGAGCCCACCTCCACGTGGCGCGCACCGTCGTACGGCGTGCGGAGCGGTCGGCCTGGGCCGCCTTCGAGCAGCACGGCGAGTCCATGAACCGGCTGGCGATCACCTACCTCAACCGGCTCTCGGACCTGCTGTTCATCTTGGCCCGCCACGCCAACCGCGAGGTCGGGGACGTGCTCTGGGTCCCCGGCGGGGAGCGCGCGGCTAGGGACGACTGACGGCCTGGCTCCGCGGCTCCCCGGCCGCCAGGACCGCCGCTGCCGCGGGGCCCATCAGCACCGTCACGGCCAGCAGCGACTCGAGCGTGCCCACCGCATCACCCAGCGCCCCGAGCAGGGGCGGACCGGTGAGGAACGCCGCGTAGCCGATCGTCGCCACCACGCTGACCCGAGCACCGGCCCGGGCCGGGTCGTCGGCCGCAGCGCTCATCCCGACCGGGAAGCCGAGCGCCGCCCCGATCCCCCAGATCAGGATGCCGACGGCTGCCACGACCGGGCTGCCCCCGACGACCGTGAGCAGCGTCCCGGCGGCCACCGCCCCCGCGGAGGCCCACAGGACCGGACGGCGCCCGAAGCGGTCCAGGGCGGCCGGGCCCAGCAGCCGGCCCGTGGTCATCGCGGTGACGAACAAGGCGTAGCCGCTCACCCCGACCCAGTCGGGGGCGTCGTAGCCGTCGATGACGGCCAGCGCCAGCCAGTCCGTGGCGGAGCCCTCCGCGACGGCGAAGGTGAGGACCATCAGCCCGATGGCGAGGGTGCGCCGCTCGGTCCAGGCGGAGCGCGCCGGGGCCCGGTCGTGCTCCGGCGCGGCCTTGACGGGCAGGAACTCCCGCACCGCCAGGAGGGCGGCGGCGAGGGCGAGCAGCGCCACCGCGCCCAGGTGGGCCTGCACAGGGGCGCCCCACGCGGACATGGCAACGCCCACGGCGGCGCCGCCGATGTTGCCGAAGGACCAGCCGGCGTGGAAGCGCGGCATGATCGTGCGCCCCAGCAGCCGCTCCACCTCGGCGCCCTCGACGTTCATCGCGACGTCCCAGATCCCGTTGCCGACGCCGTAGAGGAAGAGCCCGGCGGCCGCGGCGGGCACCGAGCCGGCCGTGAAGGCGCCGACCGCACAGGTGAGGAGTCCGAGGGCGGTGAAGACCGCGGCGATGCGCACCACGGTCGCGGCGCTGCTCCACGCCACCAGACGACCCGCCGTGGGGAGGGACAGCACGGAGCCGGCGGCGATCGCCAGCAGGAGCAGCCCGAGCGCGCCGTTGTCGAGATCGAGGCGATCGCGCAGGGCCGGCACCCGCGAGACCAGGCTCGCCATCAGCACGCCGTTGACCGCGAACGCCGCGGCGACCGCCCGCTTGGAGACGAGCAGCGACCCGGTCACCGGGACCAGTCGGTGCCGGGCGGCCGTGCCTCCAGCCAGGACTGGAAGCCGGTGAGCGAGGCCTGGCTCAGGGCCAGCTCGACCTCGCCCGCCGCGGTCTGGCAGTGGATGACGACGTGGTCGGGGTAGAGCGAGACCTGCTCCGCACCCTGCTGCTCGCGACGACCGTCATAGGTCAGGTCGTCACGCGCCCAGACCCGCTTGGGCCGCGGGGCCAGCGAGAACAGGCGGAACCACTCGAGGTGTTGGCCCGAGTAGCGTCCCAGCCCGAGCACCCAGCCGCGCCCGGCCTTGTCGGACCGGACGCGGTAGCTGAGCTCGAAGGTGCCGCCGTGACGGGACAGGACGCGCCGCCGTACGACGAGCGCGACACCGTAGCTGAGGACCAGGAGCAGAAGGACACCGGCGATGTCGATGAGCCACTGCCACCATGCCATTCGGTCCCGTCCTCCCTTGGTCGCAGCAGCCTATCGGGAGCACGAACGGCGGCCCTCATCGAGGGCCGCCGTCGCGGTGGTGCAGGTGGAGTGACGCTCAGGAGGAGCGCTCCGCGGCGCGGATCCGGACCTCGGCGCGGCGGATCCGGGCCTCGGCGTCGTCCTCGTCCGAGGTGCGTGCGCTCTCGAGTTCGCTCTGGGCAGCCGACACGTCGATGTCCGCTGCCAGGATCGCCCGCTCGGACAGGATCGACACCCGGTTGTTGGCCACGGAGAGGAACCCGCCGTCGACGGCGGCGACCACCAGGTCACCCTCCTCGGCGGAGATCTCCACGACCGCGTCGGTCAGCAGTGAGAGCAGCGGCGCGTGGTCCTTGAGCACACCCACGTCGCCCTCGACCGTGCGCGCGATGACCATGGTCGCCCCACCGGACCACACCGTGCGGTCGGCGGCCACCAGCTCAACGTGCAGAGCGTCCCCTTGCGAGTCGGCCATCAGAGGTTCTTCTGGATCTCGGCCCACTTCGCCTCGACGTCGTCCAGACCGCCGCACATGAAGAAGGCCTGCTCGGCCACGTGGTCGTACTCGCCGTCGGCGATCTTGTTGAACGCCTCGATCGTGTCCTTGACGGGAACCGTCGAGCCCTCGATGCCGGTGAACTGCTTGGCGACGTAGGTGTTCTGCGAGAGGAACCGCTGGATGCGGCGCGCCCGCGACACGATGATCTTGTCCTCCTCCGACAGCTCGTCGACACCGAGGATCGCGATGATGTCCTGGAGCTCCTTGTTGCGCTGCAGGATCTGCTTGATCCGGATCGCGCAGTCGTAGTGCTCCTGCCCGATGTACTGGGCGTCGAGGATCCGCGAGGTCGACGTCAGCGGGTCCACCGCGGGGTAGATGCCGAGCGAGGCGATCTCGCGCGAGAGCTCCGTCGTGGCGTCCAGGTGGGCGAACGTGGTGGCCGGGGCGGGGTCGGTGTAGTCGTCCGCGGGCACGTAGATCGCCTGCAGCGAGGTGATCGAGTTGCCTCGGGTCGAGGTGATCCGCTCCTGCAGCTGACCCATCTCGTCGGCCAGGTTGGGCTGGTAG
Organism: Nocardioides sp. cx-169; assembly: GCF_021083605.1. Taxonomy (NCBI): domain Bacteria; kingdom Bacillati; phylum Actinomycetota; class Actinomycetes; order Propionibacteriales; family Nocardioidaceae; genus Nocardioides; species Nocardioides sp. cx-169. Next base: position 21,878 of record NZ_JAJNRO010000005.1, on the reverse strand, counting down.
CCCACAGCCGAGGGCATGCGACCCAGCAGGGTCGAGACCTCGGAGCCGGCCTGGGTGAACCGGAAGATGTTGTCGATGAAGAGCAGCACGTCCTGGTTCTGCACGTCGCGGAAGTACTCCGCCATCGTGAGCGCCGACAGGGCGACGCGCAGACGCGTGCCCGGCGGCTCGTCCATCTGGCCGAACACCAGCGCGGTCTGGCCGATGACGCCGGCCTCGGTCATCTCCTCGATGAGGTCGTTGCCCTCACGGGTGCGCTCGCCGACACCGGCGAACACCGACACACCACCGTGGTCCTTGGCGACACGGGCGATCATCTCCTGGATCAGCACGGTCTTGCCGACACCGGCGCCACCGAACAAGCCGATCTTGCCGCCGTTGACGTACGGCGTGAGGAGGTCGATGACCTTGATGCCGGTCTCGAACATCGTCGTCTTGGACTCGAGCTGGTCGAAGGCCGGGGCCTTGCGGTGGATGCCCCACCGCTCCTTGACCTCGTACTCCTCGCCCTCCTCCAGGTTGAGGACGTCACCGGTCGCATTGAACACGTGACCCTTGGTGATGTCACCGACCGGGACCGTGATCGGGCCGCCGGTGTCGGTCACCGTCGCGCCGCGGACCAGGCCGTCGGTCGACTGCATCGAGATGGCGCGGACCATGCCGTCACCGATGTGCAGCGCGACCTCGAGGATCAGCGTCTTGTGCTCGCCGTTGAGGTCGAGCCCGACCTCCAGCTTGTTGTACATCTCGGGCATCGCGTCCGCGGGGAACTCGACGTCCACGACGGGTCCGGTCACCCGGGCGACGCGGCCGGTGCTGGTCGCACCCGAGCCGGTCTTGGTCTCTTCAACAGTGGCAGTCATGGTCTCTCACTCGCTCTGCTAGTCGTTGCCTGAGTTTGCGTCGGCCAGCGCGTTGACGCCACCAACGATCTCGCTGATTTCCTGGGTGATGCCGGCCTGGCGGGCCTGGTTGGCGATCCGCGTGTACTTCTTGATGAGCTCGTCGGCGTTGTCCGTGGCGGACTTCATCGCCTTCTGACGGGCGGCCAGCTCGGAGGCGGCCGCCTGCAGCAGGGCGAAGAAGATCCGGCTCTGGACGTACTGCGGAAGCAGCCCGTCGAGCACCTCGGCCGGGGACGGCTCGAACTCATAGAGCGGCAAGAGGTCGGCCGCGTCGTGCTCCTGGCCACCCTCCTCGGCCTCGACGACCTCGAGCGGCAGCAGCCGCACCGCAGTGGGCTCCTGGACGAGCATGGACCGGAACCGCGTGTAGACCACGTGGACCTCGTCGACGTCGCCGTCCTCGCCCTGTTCCTTGAGGAACGCCTCGATCAGGTGACGCCCGATGTCGGCGGCCGTGTCGTACGACGGCTGGTCGGAGGCGCCGGTCCAGGCCTGGACGATCGGGCGCTGGCGGAACTTGAAGTACGCCTCGCCCTTGCGCCCGGCGATGAACCAGTCGATCTCCTTGCCTTCGCCGCGCAGCTTCTCGGCGAGGCGCTCGGCCTCCTTGAGCACGCTCGAGGAGTAGGCGCCCGCCAGCCCACGGTCGCTGGTCACGATGAGGACGGCGGCCCGCTTGGGGTCCTCCTCCTCCCGCGTCAGCGGGTGGTCGACGTTCGAGAACGTCGCGACGGCCGACACCGCACGCGTCAGCTCGCGGGCGTACGGCGCTGCCGCCTGAGCCCGTTGCTGCGCCTTGATGATGCGGGACGCAGCGATGAGCTCCATGGCGCGCGTGATCTTCTTCATCGACTCCGTCGACTTGATCCGCGCGCGGTACTCACGCAGCGAGAGGGCCATGGGTCAGCCTCGCTTCTGCTTGACGATCTGCTCCTGGTCCTCGTCCTCCAGCGCCTCGGCCGGAGCCTCGTTGCCGACCTTGATCGAGCCACCCTCGGCGGTCTCGAACTCGTTGAGGAAGGAGTCGTAGGCATCAGAGAGCGAGGACGCGGTGTCGTCCTCGAACTTGAGGGACTCGCGGATCGCCGCGAGGATCCCCTCGTGGGAACGGCGCAGGAAGTCGAGGAACTCGCGCTCGAAGCGGAGCACGTCCTCGACCGGGACCCGGTCCAGGCGGCCAGTGGTGCCGAGCCACAGGGAGACGGTCATCTCCTCGAGCGGGTAGGGCGAGTAGGCCGGCTGCTTGAGCAGGGCCATGAGCCGCTGGCCGCGGTCGAGCTGCTGGCGCGAGGCCGCGTCGAGGTCGGAGGCGAACATCGCGAACGCCTCCATGGCGCGGAACTGCGCCAGGTCGACCTTCAGCGAGCCCGTGACGGCCTTCATGGCCTTGGTCATCGCCGCGCCACCGACCCGCGAGACCGAGACACCCACGTCGATGGCGGGGCGCTGGTTGGCCGCGAACAGGTCCGACTGCAAGAAGATCTGGCCGTCGGTGATCGAGATGACGTTGGTCGGGATGAACGCCGAGACGTCGTTGGCCTTGGTCTCCACCATCGGCAGACCGGTCATGGACCCGGAGCCCAGCTCGTCGGAGAGCTTGGCGCAGCGCTCCAGCAGCCGGCTGTGCAGGTAGAAGACGTCGCCCGGGTAGGCCTCACGGCCCGGCGGGCGGCGCAGCAGCAGCGACACGGCGCGGTAGGCCTCGGCCTGCTTGGTCAGGTCGTCGAACACGATGAGGACGTGCTTGCCGTCGTACATCCAGTGCTGTCCGATGGCCGAGCCGGTGTAGGGCGCGAGGTACTTGAAGCCGGCGCTGTCGGACGCGGGGGCGGCGACGATGGTGGTGTACTCCAGGGCGCCGGCCTCCTCGAGGGCACCACGCACGGAGGCGATGGTCGAGCCCTTCTGGCCGATGGCGACGTAGATGCAGCGGACCTGCTTGCTCGGGTCGCCGGTCTCCCAGTACTGCTTCTGGTTGATGATCGTGTCGATCGCGACGGTGGTCTTGCCCGTGGCGCGGTCGCCGATGATCAGCTGACGCTGGCCGCGGCCGATCGGGGTCAGGGCGTCGATCGCCTTGATGCCCGTGGCGAGCGGCTCGTGCACCGACTTGCGCTGCATCACCGACGGCGCCTGGAGCTCCAGCGCGCGACGACCGTCGGTCGCGATGTCGCCGAGGCCGTCGATCGGGTTGCCGAGCGGGTCGACGACACGGCCGAGGTAGCCCTCGCCCACCGGGACCGAGAGGACCTCGCCCGTACGACGGACGGTCTGGCCCTCCTCGATCTTGTCGAACTCACCGAGGACGACGGCACCGATCTCACGGGTGTCGAGGTTCAGCGCCAGTCCCAGCGTGCCGTCCTCGAACTCGAGGAGCTCGTTGGCCATGGCCGAGGGCAGACCACTGATGCGCGCGATGCCGTCACCGGCCTCGGCGACCGTGCCGACCTCTTCCTTGCCGGCGGCCTCCGGCTTGTAGTCGGAAACGAACTTCTGGAGCGCGTCGCGGATCTCGTCCGGACGGATCGAAAGCTCCGTCATGTCTGCCTACTCTCTGATCTCTGACTCAGGTGTTGTACGTGGTGGGGGTTGCCGGCGTCAGCCGGCCAGCTTCCGTCGTGCTTCGTCGATCCGGCCTGCCACCGTGCCGTCGATGACGTCGTCACCGATCTCGACCCGCATGCCTCCGAGGAGGGACGGGTCGACGACGACGTTGAGGTGGACCTCACGGCCGTACTGCTGGGTGAGCGCCCGCTGCAGCCGGGTGCGCTCCGCGTCGCTCAGGTCCTGGGCCACCCGGACCTCGGCCACGCTCTCCTTGCGCACCGAGGCCGCGACCTTCTGGAACTCGGTGAGCGCCAGGTTCACCGTGCGGTAGGCGCCCGAGAGCGCCTGCTCGGCGAGGACCAGCGACTCCGGCAGGACCTTGCCCTCGAGGAGCGTCCGCAGCAGCCCGCGCTTGTCGCTCGTGGAGCGGGCGGGGTCGCTCAGTGCTGTGCGGAGCTCGGGGTTGTCGTTGATCGTCTGAGCGATGCCGAACAGCTCGTCGGCCAGGCGGCTGGCCTGGGCCGACGTGACACCGCCCGACCGCACCACCGCGATGACGCCGAGGAGCTCGATCGCGTCCGCGAGGTCGCGCGTGGCGGTCCACCGGCGCGAGACCGCGTCGGCGACGAGATCGAGCGCGACCGCGTCGACCTTGCCGTCGAACAGGGATCGCATCAGCCCCGCCTTGGCGGCCGAGTCGGTGGAGACGTCCGTGGCGAGACGCCGCAGCGCCGGCTCCGAGCGGAGCACGGCCGCGATGCCGAAGAGGTCCCGGCCGAGGTCGGTGCTCGGGTCGGGGACCCCGGCCAGCCGGTCACGAAGACCGGCCACCGCCTCGGCAGAAGCGCCACGTACGGACATCAGCTCACCCCGTTGCCGCGGGAGCTGCCGGCGCCCTCGATGGCCTCGAGGTCGGACAGGAACCGGTCGACCACGCGCGCGGAGCGCTCGTCGTCCTCCAGGCTCTCCCCGACGATGCGCCCGGCGAGGGTGGTCGCAAGGGCACCCACCTCGGCCCGGAGCGAGGTGACCGCCTGCTGGCGCTCGGCCTCGATCTGCGCCTTGCCGTGCTCGGTGATGCGGGTGGCCTCCGTCTGCGCCTGGTCCCGCATCTCCGCGATGATCTGGGCGCCCTGCTCGCGCGCCTCCTCACGGATGCGCGCCGCCTCGTGCCGAGCGTCGGCGAGCTGCTTCTCGAGCTCGGCGAGCTTGGCGTCGGCCTCCGCCTGCTTGGTCTCGGCAGCCGCGAGCCCGCCCTCGATCGCCGTCGTGCGCTCGGCGAACGTCTTCTCGAACGCCGGGACCACGAACTTCCTCACCAGGAGGAAGAGCAGCCCGAAGACGACGAGTGACAGCACGATCTCGACGGGGTGGGGCAGCAGGGGGTTGAGCTCGTGCTCCCCCTCCTCCGCCTTCTCGGCGGCCCTCACGACGAGCGTGGGGATGAGTGTCTGCATGGCAGTCCTTCTTGTTCGGTCGGCCTACGTCGGCTGGACGGAGGTCAGCTCAGGACGAACGCGAGGGCGATACCGATGATGGCGAGCGCCTCGGCGAGCGCGAAGCCGAGGATCGCGATCGACTGCAGACGCGACTGAGCCTCGGGCTGGCGAGCGACGCCGTTGATGTAGGCCGCGAAGATCAGACCGATGCCGATACCGGGGCCGATGGCCGCCAGGCCGTAGCCGATCATGTTGACGGAGCCGTTCAGAGTGCCATCCACGGCAATCTTCCTTTCGGTTGTTTCTATCTCAGGTGATACAGCAATGGGGGGTGGTGCGGTCCCGGAGGACTAGTGCTCGTCGGCCAGCGCGCCCTGGATGTACATGGCGTTGAGGAGGACGAAGACGTAGGCCTGGAGGAACTGGATCAGGATCTCCAGGAAGGCGACAGCGATGAACAGGACCCAGGCGAGGATGCCGACCGGAGCGTAGGCGGCACTCATCTCGAAGACGAGGTGCTGGCCGCCGAGCGCGAACAGGATCAGCAGCAGGTGGCCGGCGAACATGTTGGCGAAGAGTCGCAGAGCCAGCGTGACCGGCCGGACCAGGATGTTCGACAAGAACTCGAGCGGGACCAGCAGCACCAGGATCGGGCCGGTGATGCCCGCGGGCACCGACTGGAGCTTGAAGTAGCCCACGAAGCCGTGCTTCTTGATGCCGACCGCGTTGTAGATGACCCAGCTCAGCAGGGCCAGCCCGTAGACCATGCCCGAGCGTGAGAACGTCGGGAACTGGATGAACGGGATCGTCGCGAACAGGTTGTTGAGCAGGATGAACGCGAAGAGCGTGAAGAGGTACGGCACGAACCGCATGAAGTCGTGACTGCCGATGATGTCGCGGCCGAGCGAGTTGCGGACGAAGCCGTAGGCCTCCTCGCCGACGAACTGCAGCCTGCCCGGCACCATGGCCCGCTTGCGCGAGGCGAGGTAGAACAAGCCGAAGATCAGGACGGCCGAGAGGACCAGCTGCAGCATCGGCTTGGTGACGCCGAGGACGAACTCCTGGCCGAAGGCGTGGATGGTCCCGAAGTCGCCGCCGATCGGGGGCAGGTCGAAGTCGGCCGGCCCCGGAGGGGTGAACTCCGTCCGGATGCCCGCGGCCTGCGGGACAAGTGCGCTGCCGATGCCGCTCAACGTGTCTCCTGTGTCGTCACTGCCAACTCGTGCACTACGTCTTGGTCTGGTCCGGGTCGCGGTCGCCTGGGGCACGGAAGCGTGCCCAGGTCTGGAACAACCCGAGCGCGGCGCCCAGCAGAATCCCGACCACCACCAGGAACGAGGTCCCCAGCCACCGGTCGAAGAGCCATCCGATCAACCCGTAGACAAGCACACCGGAGACCAGGTACCCAAAGGCGAGCCAGGGGTCTCCGCGAGGTCCGTCGTCGTGCTCCGCAGGGGGAATCTCCTGAGCCATCGCGAACCGGACAATAGCAGTCGCGCTCGGTCATCGTTCACCCGCCTTCGCCGGAAGGTCGTAGACCGGGATGCGGCGGCGGGTGACCAGCAGGATCTGGCTGATGAGCCAGATCAGGGTGCCCCCGATCACCGCTCCCGCGAGCCAGGCCCGGTCCAGGGTCTCCTCCAGCAGGCCGGACGCCGAGAGGACGGCGAAGGCCAGCCCCATCAGCACGACCTGGAGCGTGTAGGTGAGCAGCGCGAACATCAGGGCGGCCGTGGGCATGACCCGGGCGACCGCGTTGACGCCCAGCGAGCTGCCCAGGACCACCAGCACGAGAGCCGTCCCCACGAGCGCGCCCCCCGCCGCGGCGGAGCCCTGGGCGAAGGCGCCGACCAGGCTCAGCAGCAGGCCGAGGACCAGGACCACCGCGGCCGCGCCGACGAGCACGCTGGCACCGCTGTCGCGGGCGGGCTGTCCGGTGCGGGGAGTGCGGGGAACCTCGGTCGTCATCATCGGCGGCCGTCCTTGTGGGGGCTTCGGGTGCTCGTGAAAACTATCACAAAGTCTCGGAGGGCTTGGAATCGGCGCTCTCCCCGGCCGCCGGGGCGGGGTCCTCGACCAGGATCCTCGGACGATGGACGACCGGCAGCAGGAACGTGAGCAGGACCGTGACGGCGGCCATCGCGCCGAGCGCCGCCCACATCCTCGGGCCGGTGTAGAGGCTGGCCAGGACGGTGCCGAAGGCGATCAGGGCCGCCCACAGCCACATGATCACCACCGCGCGGCGGTGGGAGTGCCCGATCTCGAGCAGCCGGTGATGCAGGTGCTGCTTGTCGGGGGCGAACGGCGAGCGGCCCGCCCGCGTCCGGCGTACGACGGCCAGGACCAGGTCGGCCAGCGGCACGATCAGGATCAGGACCGGCAGCCCCAGCGGCAGCAGGAACGGCAACAGGCTGGCCTGGGATCCGCCGGCACCCTCGGTCAGCTCGTTGCCGGTGAACTGCGTCGTGATCGTGAGGGCCGTCGTGGACAGCACCAGCCCGATCAGCATCGAGCCGCTGTCGCCCATGAACAGTCGCGCCGGGTGGAAGTTGTGCACGAGGAAGCCCGCGCAGGCGCCGGCCAGCGAGGCGGAGAGCAGCGCGGCCGTCGTGGCCAGCGAGGCGCCGTTGAGGTTGGCCAGCTGGTAGCTGAACAGGAAGAACGCCGCCGCCCCGATGCCGACGACACCGGCAGCGAGCCCGTCGAGGCCGTCCACGAAGTTGACCGCGTTGACGGTGGCGACCACCACGACGACGGTCAGCAGCTGGCCCTGGGCGGGGTCGAGGACGAACTGGTAGCCGTCGGGGCGCGGGAAGAAGTTGAACTGCAGGCCGGAGTAGATCAGCAGCCCCACCGCCAGCACCTGGCCGCCGAACTTGGTCAGCGCATCCAGGTCGAAGATGTCGTCGAGCACCCCGATGCCGCAGACCATGGCCCCGGCGATGAGCACGAGGCGGGCGTCCTCGAAGACGAACGGCCCGCCGTTGGAGAGGAACGGCAGCTTCTGGGCGACCAGGTACGCCGCGACCAGCCCGCCGAGCATCGCGATGCCCCCGAGATAGGGGATCGGCTCGGCGTGGACGTCGCGGTCGCGCACCTTGGCGACCGCACCGGTGCGCAGCGCGATCTCTCGGGCGACGACGGTGAGCAGCGACGTCACCGCGGCGGCGACGAGGAAGACCAGGATGTACTCGCGCACGCGCTCAGCCCTCGTCGGTCACAGTGGCCCCGAGCGGCTCGAGAACCTCGTTGAGCCGCTCGAGGGAGAGGGCGCCGTGGCGCAGGACCCGGCCCTGGCTGCCGGTGACGTCGAGGATCGTGGAGGCCTCGCCACCCGGGGACTCCCCCGCGTCCACGAGCACCTCGACGCGATCACCGAGCATCTCCTCAGCCTGGTCGGCGTCGGTGGCGGCCGGCATCCCGGTGCGGTTGGCCGAACTGACGGCGAGCGGGCCGGTGCGCTCGAGGAGCTCCAGGGCGACCGGGTGGTCAGGCATCCGGACCGCGACCGTGCCGCGGGTGTCGCCGAGGTCCCACTGCAGTGACGACTGCATGTGGCAGACCAGGGTGAGCGGCCCCGGCCAGAGCTCCTCGACCAGCGCCCGCGCGTAGCCGGGCACCCGTACCGCAAGGGCGTCGAGGGTCGTGGCGGCGCTCACCAGCACCGGCGGTGGCATCTCCCGGCCGCGGCCCTTCGCGGCGAGCAGGGTGGCGACGGCGTCGGCGTCGAAGGCGTCAGCCGCCACGCCGTACACCGTGTCGGTGGGCAGGACCACCAGCCGGCCGCGCTGGATCGCCATGCTGGCTGCCGCGACGGCGGCCTCCAGCTCCTCCGGGGTGCCGGTCGGATAGCGGGTGCTCACGGCCTCATCGTGCCAGTCGGGCCGTCAGGAAGCGCGCCCGGCCGGCCAGATCGCGATGGTCGCGCACGTCGGTCCAGGGTCCGGCCGCCGCGAAGACGGCCGGGGCCGACTCGCCCTGCACGTCCGCGTGCTCGACCCCCACGACGCCACCGGGCCGCAGCAGCACCGCCGCCCTTCGCTCGACCACCCGGATCGCGTCCAGCCCGTCCTCGCCGGAGAACAGGGCGAGGTGGGGGTCGTGGTCGCGGGCCTCCACCGCCACCGACTCCCACGCCTCGAGCGGGATGTAGGGCGGGTTGGAGACGACCACATCGACGGTCCCGAGCAGGTCGTCGAAGGCGGTGCCGAGGTCGCCCTGGCGCAGGTCGACGCCGGTCCCGGCCAGGTTGCGGGCGGCCCACGCGTGCGCGCCCTCGTCGAGCTCGACGGCGTGCACCCGGGCGGCCGGCACCTCGTCGGCGACCGCCTTCGCGATCGCACCCGAGCCGGTGCCGAGGTCGACGACGACCGGGTCCGGGAGCGCGCCCGCCTCGGCCACGGCCCAGCCGGCGAGCAGCTCGGTCTCGGGGCGCGGGACGAAGACGCCGGGGCCGACCTGCAGCTCGACGTGGCGAAAGGCTGCCGTCCCGGTGAGATGCTGCAGCGGCTCCCGGGACGCCCGGCGCTCCAGCAGCTCGTCGTAGCGACCGACGACGGCGTCGTCGACCTCGTCGACCAGCACCAGGCGGCCGCGGGTCGTGCCGAGGACGTGGGCGAGCAGCGCGGCGGCGTCGTGCTCGGGACTGGCCACGCCGGCGGCCCGCAGCCGCTCCGCCGCGCCGGCCAGCAGTCGCCGGCGGTCGGCCATCAGGACTCGAGCGCCGCGAGCCGGGCGTCCAGGTCGGCCTGGATGCACGAGTCGAGCACCGGTTGCAGGTCGCCGTCGAGCACGCTGTCGAGGTTGTAGGCCTTGTAGCCGGTGCGGTGGTCGGAGATCCGGTTCTCCGGGAAGTTGTAGGTGCGGATCCGCTCGGAGCGGTCGACGGTGCGGATCTGGCTGCGCCGGGCCTCGCTCGCCTCGGCGTCGGCCTCCTCCTGCGCGGCCGCGAGCAGGCGGGCGCGCAGGATGCGCATCGCCTGCTCCTTGTTCTGCAGCTGGCTCTTCTCGTTCTGACAGCTGGCCACAATCCCGGTTGGCACGTGGGTGATGCGCACCGCGGAGTCGGTGGTGTTGACGCTCTGCCCGCCCGGGCCGCTGCTGCGGTAGACGTCGATGCGCAGGTCGTTCTCGTCGATGGTGACGTCGATCTGCTCGGCCTCCGGCAGCACCAGGACGCCCGCGGCACTGGTGTGCACCCGGCCCTGCGACTCGGTCACCGGCACCCGCTGCACACGATGCACCCCGCCCTCGAACTTGAGCTGCGCGAATGGCCCCTCCCCCGGCGCCGGGGTGCCCTTCGCCTTGACGGCGAGCGTGGCGGACTTGAACCCGCCGAGGTCGGACTCGGTGGCGTCGATCATCTCGACCTTCCAGCCGCGCGCCTCGGCGTACCTGGTGTACATCCGCACCAGGTCGCCGGCGAACAGGGCCGACTCCTCGCCGCCCTCGCCGGACTTGATCTCCAGCAGGGTGTCCTTGTCGTCCGCGGGGTCGCGCGGGATGAGCAGGTAGCGCAGCCGCTCCGCCGCCGTCGCCTGCTCGGCGACCAGCGCGTCGACCTCCTCGGCGAACGTCGGGTCCTCCGCCGCCAGCTGGCGCGCCGCCTCGATGTCGCCGTCGAAGCGCTGCCAGTCCTGCCAGGCGGCGATGATCGAGCTCAGCACGGCGTAGCGCTGGTTGAGCTGCTTGGCGAGCCGGGCGTCGGCATGCGTCTCGGGCGCACCCAGGCGCGACTCGAGCTCACGGTGCTCGGCGAGGTAGCCCTCGACGGCCTCGAACATGCGGACTCCTGCGGATGGCTGGGGACGGTGAAATCACGAGCGCCGACCCGCTGCATGGAGGCAGTGGGTCGGCGCTGTGGGCGAAGCTACTTGCTGTCGGCCGGAGCCTTCTTGGCGTAGCGGGCCTCGAAGCGGGCGACGCGGCCGCCGGTGTCGAGGATCTTCTGCTTGCCGGTGTAGAACGGGTGGCACTGCGAGCAGACGTCGGACTTGATCGAGCCGCTCGTCATCGTCGATCGCGTGGTGAACTCGGCGCCGCAGGTGCAGGTCACCTGGGTCGTCACGTAGTCCGGGTGGATGTCCTTCTTCATGGTGTCCTCTCTGTTCCCATCTCTGGGAGGGCCGCCGGGTCGTCCCCACCTCGTGCGGGCACGTGAACCGGAACCGTCGAACAGGATAGAGAACGTCGCCACCGGGTGCCTAATTCCCCGTCGGCGCTGGTCAGGTGCGGGTCAGCTCCCGGCAGCGCGGGCGAGCAGTGCCTCGACGCGGGAGGCCAGCTCGCGCGGGCTGAACGGCTTGGTGATGTAGTCGTCGGCGCCGGAGTCGAAGCCGGTCTCGACATCGGACTCCTGCGCGCGGGCGGTCAGCAGGATCACCGGGAGGCCGATGAGGGACGGGTCGGCGCGGATCAGCCGGACCGCGTCGAGCCCCGACGTGCCGGGCATCATCACGTCGAGCACGGCCAGTTGCGGGCGCTGCTCCTGGCAGGCCGCGAACGCCGCGGCGCCGTCGCCGACGGCGACGACGTCGTGGCCCAGGGTCGAGAGCTTGAACTCGACGAGCTCGCGGATGTCCACGTCGTCGTCGGCCACCACGATCCGTGCCACGTCGTCCCTCTCGATCGGTGAAGAAGTGCGGCGTCAGACTAGCGGTGTCACCACTCAGTCGTCCTTGGAACTCGCGGTGGGTGTGGTCTTCTGTACCTGCATGAGGAACTCCAGGTTGGTCTGGGTCTTCTTGAGGCGCTCGAGCAGAAGCTCCAGGGCCTGCTGGCCGTCCAGACCGGACAGCACCCGGCGGAGCTTCCAGATGATCGCGAGCTCCTCCTTGCTCATCAGGAGCTCCTCGCGGCGGGTGCCGGACTGCACGGCATCGATCGCGGGGAAGATGCGTTTGTCGGCGAAGTCGCGGCGCAGCCGGATCTCCATGTTGCCGGTGCCCTTGAACTCCTCGAAGATCACCTCGTCCATCTTCGAGCCGCTCTCGATCAGGGCCGTGGCCAGGATCGTGAGCGAGCCGCCGTTCTCGATGTTGCGGGCAGCGCCGAAGAACTTCTTGGGCGGGTACAGCGCAGCGGAGTCGACGCCACCGGAGAGGATCCGGCCGCTGGCGGGAGCCGCCAGGTTGTAGGCGCGGCCGAGCCGGGTGATGCCGTCCAGGAGCACCACGACGTCGTGGCCCAGCTCCACCAGGCGCTTGGCGCGCTCGATCGCCAGCTCGGCGACCATCGTGTGGTCGGAGGCCGGACGATCGAAGGTCGACGAGATGACCTCGCCCTTGACCGAGCGCTCGAAGTCGGTGACCTCCTCGGGGCGCTCGTCGACCAGGACCACCATCAGGTGGCACTCGGGGTTGTTGGTGGTGATCGAGTTGGCGATCGACTGCATGACCATCGTCTTGCCGGCCTTGGACGGCGACACGATCAGGCCCCGCTGGCCCTTCCCGATCGGGGCCGCGATGTCGATCACGCGGCCGATCAGGTTGCCGGGCTCGGTCTCGAGACGAAGGCGCTCGGAGGCGTAGAGCGGGGTCAGCTTCTGGAAGTCGACGCGGTGCTTGGCGGTCTCCGGGTCGGCGCCGTTGACGCTCTCGATGCGCACCATCGGGTTGAACTTCGCCTTGCTCTCGCCCTCGCGGGGCTGGCGTACCTCACCCACGATGGCGTCACCGCGGCGCAGGCCGAACTTGCGCACCATGGACAGCGAGACGTAGACGTCCTCGGGGCCGGGCAGGTAGCCGCTGGTGCGGACGAATGCGTAGTTGTCCAACACGTCCAGGATGCCGGCCGCCGGCACCAGCACGTCGTCCTCGAGGATCGTCGTGTCCGGCTCGCTGCGCTGGCTGCCTTGGTTGCCCTGGCCACCCGGACGGTTCGCCCGCTCGCGCCCCCGGCGGCGCCGACTGCGGCCGCCGCCCTCCTCCTGGTCGCGGCTGGCCTGGTCGCGGCCGGCCTGGTCGCGATTGGCCTGGTCGCGATTGGCCTGGTCGCGCGGCTCGCGGCTCTGCTGGGTGCCCTGGCCCCCGCCCTGGGCATCGCGGTTGCGCCCGTCTCGGCTCTGGTCCCGGCTCAGCTCGGGGGCCTGCTCGCGGGTCTGGCGCTGGCGGGTCCGCTCGTTGCGCTCACCACCCTCACTGGCACCCTCGCGGCCCCTGTCGCGGCCACCGTCGCGGTCCTCGGCGCGGCGCTCCCTCGCCGGCGGCTCGGCGTCGCGCCTCGACTCCACCTCGCGAGCCGGCTCGCCATCGAGCTTCGGCTCGGGCCGCTCGTCGCGCGACTTCTGCTCGCGCTTCTCCTGGCGGGGCCGCTCGACCTGGCGCGCGGCGGCCGGGGCGCCTGCGGACTGGGCGGCCTTGATGGCCTCCACCAGCTGCGCCTTCTTCATGCTCCCGGTGCCCGGGATGCCCATGCCGGCGGCCATGGACTTCAGGTCCGCGAGCAGCAGGGAGTTGAGCCCGCCACCGCGCTTCTTGGCGGCAGGCGCGGGCGCAGCGGCACCGGTGAGGGTGGCGCCGTCAGGGGTTTCGGTCACGTGAGGTCCTTCCCACGTATCAGTGCCGTCTGGTGTCTGGCCGTCGGCTTCTGGGTCGGTGCCCGACCTCGGCATCTTCCGCACAGAGACGAAAGAGCTTGCGATGTGCGGATGCTCCGCACGATCCAGAGGGAGGGTGGTTGCGCTCAGGGTTCGACCGACCGTCGGTCAGTGGTCACTGGCGCAGCGCCAATGTATCACTGCAGCGGCCGCCTGCTCGGGAGGATCTGTCAGTCGACCCGGACGCCGTCGTGGTCGACGGGGAGCGCGAGCGCCACCCATCCCTCGGGCGCCCGCGCGAGCAGGGTGGCGGCGTCCGGGGAGGCGTCGCCGGCGCGGAGCGCGAGCACCGTCGGGCCGGCACCGGAGACGAGGGCGGGGACGCCGTCGGCCCGTAGGGCGTCGACCAGGGCCAGCGACTGCGGCATCGCCGGGCGGCGGTAGTCCTGGTGCAGGTAGTCGCGCGTCGCGCGCCAGAGCTGGTCGGTGCGGCCGGCCAGGGCGGCGACCAGCAGCGCCGTGCGACCCGCGTCGGCCGCGGCGTCGGCGTGCGGCACCTGGGCCGGCAGCAGGCCGCGGGCGACCTCGGTCGAGACCGGGGTCGGCGGCACGAAGACCACCACGGCGACGGCCGGGTCGACCGGTGAGCCGACCGCGTAGAACTCACCCTCCTCCTGGCCGGAGATGACGAAGCCGCCGTGGACGGCCGGCGCGACGTTGTCGGGGTGGCCCTCGATCCGGGCGGCCAGGCAGAACAGCGCGTCGTCGTCGAGCAGCCGGTCACCGTCGACCACCAGCGCGCGAGCCAGCGCCAGGCCACCCACGATCGCCGCGGACGAGGAGCCGAGCCCTCGCCCGTGCGGGATCGCATTGGTGCAGGACAGGCGCAGGCCCGCGGGCTGTTCGCCCAACGCCTCGAACGCGGCGCGCATGGAGCGCACCACCAGGTGCGACTCGTCGCGAGCGACGTCGCCGCTGCCGGCCCCCTGGACCTCGACGACCAGGCCTTCGGCGAGGATCTCGCCCTCCAGCCGGTCGCGCAGGTCGAGGGCCAGTCCGAGCGAGTCGAAGCCCGGGCCGAGGTTGGCCGAGGTCGCCGGCACCGAGACCCGCACGGGGCCCGCGACGAAGGCCACCATCAGGCCAGGCCGGCGGCGCGCGCCGCGGCGCGCACGTCGGCGTCGATGACGACGTCCACGATGCTCTGACCGCTGCCGGTGAAGCCCTCGAGCGCGGTCGCGGTGTCCTTGAGCCCGTGGCCGGTCACCGTGATCGCGACCGTGGTGCCGGCGTAGGACTCCCCCTGGGCCAGGTCCTGAAGAAGGCCGGCGACGCCGGCCGCGGAGGCCGGCTCCACGAAGACGCCGTCGCGCGAGGCGAGCTCCCGCTGGGCGGCGAGGATCTGGTCGTCGGAGACCGAGGCGAACCGCCCGCCGGACTCGTTGCGTGCCGCCTCGGCCAGCTTCCACGAGGCCGGGTTGCCGATCCGGATGGCCGTCGCCTTGGTCTCCGGGTCCGGGAACGGCTCACCGGTGACCAGCGGCGCCGCGCCCTCGGCCTGGAAGCCGCGCATCACCGGGGTCCTCGTGGCGAGGCCCAGGCGGTGGTACTGCGTGTAGCCGAGCCAGTAGGCCGCGATGTTGCCGGCGTTGCCGACGGGCAGCAGGTGGTGGTCGGGTGCGTCGCCGAGGAAGTCGCAGATCTCGAAGGCCGCGGTCTTCTGCCCCTCGAGACGGGCCGGGTTGACCGAGTTGACCAGCGCGACGGGGTACTCCCACGCGAGCTGGCGGGCCAGGGCGAGGCAGTGGTCGAAGTTGCCGCGGACCATGATCACCTGCGCGCCGCACACGATGGCCTGCGCCATCTTCCCGGCCGCGATCTTGCCTTCCGGGACGAGCACCAGCGGCTTGAGCCCGGCCTTGGCCGCGTAGGCGGCCATCGAGGCCGAGGTGTTGCCGGTGGACGCGCAGACGACGGCCTGCGCGCCGTCGGCCTTGGCCACCGAGATCGCCGCCGTCATGCCGCGGTCCTTGAAGGAGCCGGTGGGGTTGCTGCCCTCGACCTTGAGCCAGACGCGAGCCCCGGTGAGGTCGGAGAGCCACTCCGAGAGCACCAGCGGGGTGCCTCCCTCGCGCAAGGTCACCGCCGCGATGCCCTCGGGGATCTCGAGCAGTGCCCGGTACTCCTCGATCACGCCGCGCCACTGGTGGGTGGGGGCCGTGGCCAGCTCGGCGTTCACTCGGAGGTCCCTTCGACGCGCATGACGGATGTGACCTCGCGGACGATCTCCATCCCGCGCAGGTGCTCGACGGTGGCGCTGAGCTGAGCGTCGGAGGCCTCGTGAGAGACCACGACCAGCTGGGCGTCGTCGCCCCGGCCCTCCTGGCGCACGGTCTGGATCGACACGTCGTGCTCGGCGAACGCCAGCGCCACCGCGGCGAGCACGCCGGCGCGGTCGTCGACGTCGATGGCGACGTGGTAGCGGGTGCGGGTCTCCCCCATCGGCAGCACCGCCCGGTCGGCGTACGCCGACTCGCCGACGCCGCGGGCGCCCGCCAGGTGGTTGCGGGCCACGGTCACCAGGTCGCCCAGGACGGCCGACGCGGTCGGGGAGCCGCCCGCGCCGGGCCCGTAGAACATCAGCTGACCGGCGGCGTCGGACTCGACGAAGACGGCGTTGTAGGCCTCGCGCACCGACGCGAGCGGGTGCGAGCGCGGGATCATGGCCGGGTGGACGCGGACCGCCACGGCCTCGTCGCGCAGCTCGCAGATCGCCAGCAGCTTGACCACACTGTTCATCTCGCGGGCGGACTGCACGTCGGCGGCCGTCACCTCGGAGATGCCCTCGCGGTGGACGTCGGAGGCGGTCACCCGGGAGTGGAACGCGAGCGAAGCGAGGATCGCGGCCTTGGCCGCGGCGTCGAACCCCTCGACGTCGGCGGTGGGGTCCGCCTCGGCGTACCCCAGCTCCTGGGCCTCCTCGAGCGCCTCGGCGAAACCGGCGCCGGAGGAGTCCATCTTGTCGAGGATGAAGTTGGTGGTGCCGTTGACGATGCCCAGCACCCGGGTCACCCGGTCACCGGCCAATGACTCGCGCAGCGGCCGGAGGATCGGGATGGCGCCGGCGACGGCGGCTTCGTAGTAGAGGTCACGCCCGGCCTTCTCGGCCGCCTCGAAGAGGGTGGGGCCGTCCTCGGCCAGCAGCGCCTTGTTGGCGGTCACGACCGAGGCGCCGTTGTCCAGCGCGGAGAGGATCAGCGAGCGCGCGGGCTCGATGCCGCCGATGACCTCGACCACGAGGTCGACGTCCTCGCGCGCCACCAGGCCGGCGGCGTCGGTGGTGAGCAGCCCCCGGGGCACCTCGACGTCGCGCGGCGCGTCGATCCGGCGTACGGCGACCCCGGCCAGCTCGACGCGGGTGCCGACCCGGGCCGTCAGGTCCGCGGCCTGCTCCTGGAGCAGCCGCACCACCTGGGAGCCGACCGATCCGCAGCCGAGCACGGCCACCTTCAGCGGCTTGTCATTCATGAAGCACCCACGTCCGTTGCCAACAGGTCATCCTCAGTCTCGCGGCGCACGATCACCCGTGCGACCCCGTCCCGCACTGCGATCACGGGCGGGCGCAGGGCGTGGTTGTAGTTGGACGCCATGGACCGGCAGTAGGCGCCGGTGCCGGGGACGGCCAGTAGATCACCGGCAGCGACGTCCGCGGGTAGGAACTCGTCCTTCACCACGATGTCGCCCGCCTCGCAGTGCTTGCCCACCACCCGGGTGAGGGTCGGCGGCTCCTGCGAGGCGCGCGAGGCCAAGGTGCAGGAGTAGTCGGCGTCGTAGAGCGCGGTGCGGATGTTGTCGCTCATCCCGCCGTCCACGGATACGTACGTGCGCACCGCCCCGCCGTCGAGCGCGACCGGCTTGACCGTGCCGACGGTGTAGAGGGTGCACATCGCCGGCCCGACGATCGCGCGTCCGGGCTCGATCGACAGCCGCGGCTCGGCGATCCCCAGCGCGCGGCACTCCTGCTCGACGATCCTGGACATCTCGGTCGCGAGCTGCGCGGGGTCCGAGGGGTCGTCCTGCGTCGTGTAGGCGATGCCGAACCCGCCGCCGAGATCCATCTCCGGCAGGGTCACGCCGAGCTCGCTCGACACCTGCGCGTGCAGGGCCAGCACCCGTCGGGCGGCCACCTCGAAGCCCGAGGAGTCAAAGATCTGGCTCCCGATGTGCGAGTGCAGCCCCAGCAGGTCGAGCCCACCGGCGGCCAGTACGCGCCGGACGGCCTCGAGCGCGTCGCCGGAGGTGATCGAGAAGCCGAACTTCTGGTCCTCGTGCGCAGTGGCGATGTACTCGTGGGTGTGCGCCTCGACGCCCGCGGTGACCCGCACCATGACCCCGACGGAGGCGTCGAGATCGGCCGTCACCTGCGCCAGGCGCTCGATCTCCACGAAGCTGTCGACGATGATCCGCCCGACGCCGGCCGCGACCGCGCGCCGCAGCTCGGGGTAGGTCTTGTTGTTGCCGTGGTAGCCGATGCGGGCCGGGTCGAAGCCGGCGCGCAGCGCGACGGTCAGCTCGCCCGCGGAGCACACGTCGAGGTGCAGCCCCTCCTGCGCCACCCACTGTGCGACCGTGGTGCACAAGAACGCCTTGCCGGCGTAGAACACGTCGTAGGCCGAGAACGCGTCGCGGAAGGCGCGGGCGCGGGCGCGGAAGTCCTCCTCGTCCAGGACGTACGCCGGGGTGTTGTACTCGGCGGCCAGGTCCGCGAGCGCCACCCCGCCCACCACCAGGTCGCCGTCGCGCTTGTGGGCGGTGCTCGACCACAGCTGCGGCACCAGCGCGTTGGGGTCGGCAGGCTCGCGCAGCCACGACGGTCCCCTCATGGCGCCGGGCGCGTGCGCCCAGCCGGCTTCGTGGGTCACACCGTCACATCCGCTCAGGAGCGGAGACGCCGAGCAGCGCGAGGCCGTTGGCGAACACCACCCGGGTGGCGGCCACGAGGGCCAGCCGGGCGCGGTGGAGCTCGTTGGGCTCCTCGTCACCCATGGGGAGCACCCGGCAGTTGTCGTAGAAGCGGTGGTAGATGCCGGCGGTGTCCTCGAGATAGCGGGCCACCCGGTGCGGCTCGCGCAGCTCGGCGGCGCTGGCCACGACCCGAGGGAGCTCGGCGAGGGCGCGCAGCAGCTCCCCCTCCTTCTCGTGCGTCAGCAGGCCCATCTCGGTGCCCGGCTCGAGGCCGAGGGCCGCGGCGTTGCGCAGAATGGAGGAGACCCGGGCATGCACGTACTGGACGTAGAAGACCGGGTTGTCGCTGGACTGCTTGGTCATCTGCGCGACATCGAGGGTCAGCGGCGAGTCGGCCGGGTAGCGGCCCAGGGTGTAGCGCAGCGGGTCCACGCCGATCTCGTCGGTGAGCTCCTCCAGGGTGACCATGGTGCCGGCGCGCTTGGAGAGCTTCATCTCCTCGCCGTTCTTCATGATCTTGACCAGCTGGCCGATCAGGACCTCGATGTTCTGGTCGGGGTCGTCCCCGGCGCACGCGGCCATGGCGCGCAGCCGCCCGACGTAGCCGTGGTGGTCGGCGCCGAGCAGGTAGATGCAGAGGTCGAAGCCCCGCGCGCGCTTGTTCAGGTAGTACGCCGTGTCGCTGGCGAAGTAGGTCAGCTCGCCGTTGGTGCGGATCAGCACCCGGTCCTTGTCGTCGCCGTAGTCCGTGGTGCGCATCCAGACCGCACCGTCGGCCTCGAAGACGTGGCCCTTCTCGCGCAGCGAGAGCAGGGTGTCGGCCACCGACTCGCTGTCGTGCAGCGACCGCTCGGAGAACCAGGTGTCGAACTCGGTGCGGAAGGTGCGCAGCTGCTCCTGCTGCTCGGCCAGCTGGGCGGCGTACCCGGCCTCGCGGAACGCGACGAGCCGCTCCGGCTCGGGCAGGTCCAGGAGCCCGGGGTCGGCGGCGACCAGGCGCGCGGCCAGGTCGCGGATGTAGCCGCCCTGGTAGCCGCCCTCCGGGATCGGCCGACCGAGGGCCGCTGCCTCGATCGAGGCGCCGAACAGGTCCATCTGGGTGCCGCGGTCGTTGATGTAGAACTCGCGGTCGACCGTCGCGCCGGCGGCCGCCAGCACCCGCGCGAGCGCGTCGCCCACGGCGGCCCAGCGGGTGTGGCCGAGGTGCAGCGGACCGGTCGGGTTGGCGGAGATGAACTCGACGTTGATGCGCTGACCCGCCAGCGCGTCGTTGTGGCCGTAGGCGTCCCCCGCCGCGAGGACGTCCAGGGCCACCTGGCCCTGTGCCCCCGCCTCCACGGTGATGTTGAGGAAGCCAGGGCCGGCGATGTCGACCGCGGCGATGCCGTCGGCCCGGCGCAGCCGCTCGGCGACGAGCTCGGCGAACGCGCGCGGGTTCATGCCGGCCTTCTTGCCCAGCTGCATCGCCACGTTGGTGGCGTAGTCGCCGTGCCCCTTCTGTCGAGGTCGCTCCACGGTCACCGTCGTCGGGACCCCGTCCGGAAGGGTGATGGCACCTTCGTCGGACAGGGTCGTCAGTACGTCGACGATCGCGGTGGAGAGCTGCTCGGGAGTCACCCTCCCAGGGTATCGGCGCCGCCCTCCACACCTCACATCGATATCGGTCGTGGGACCGGGAGGCCGAGTACGTGTCTCGTGGTGCGCGGCTGTAGGGTGACGCGCAGCCTCGCAATGCGAGGCGTTGCCTCCGTAGCTCAGGGGATAGAGCACTGGTTTCCGGTACCAGGTGCCGCAGGTTCGAATCCTGCCGGGGGCACAGAACTTCTCACCGCTGGTCGAGCAGCCAGCAGCGGCCGGGTCCGGTCTAGATCGGGGTATAACCAACGTCACTCTCGCCCGTTGGTCAGTCACCGCCGCGGTCGGTTCCGCGCTGCCACCCCGAGGAGTACGTAGATGAGAAGCTCAATCGCCAGGACGGTCGCGCTCGCAGCCGCCTGCGCCGCCGGCCTGACGGCCGTCGGCCTCGCTCCCACGACGGCCCAGGCCGCCGAGCGTCCGCCCGCCTCCCGCCGCCCTGCCGTGAGCGGCTTCGGCTACCAGGCGAACCTCTTCGGCACCAAGGTGCTTGTCAACAACGTCGAGGTGCGCAACCTGCGCGAGGCCGACCTGCAGATGCCGTGCACCCGCCAGGTGGGCGTGTCGCGGGTCTCGAAGTCCGCCGGCTCGCTGCCGATCGACAACGACCTCATCAAGATCGCCGTCTCGCGGAGCACCAGCAACACCTACCGCAAGGCCGCCCAGGGCATCTACGGCGTGCGCGCGGTCAACAGCATCGGCGACATCTCCCTGGGCGGCACCCTGGCCGGCGTCCCCACGCCGCGGGTCCGCATCCAAGGCCTGCAGTCCGTGGCGGACTCGTTCTTCAACGGCAGGGCCGACAAGGGCAGGGGTGCGTTCGCGTACGACGCCTCGTTCAAGTACCAGGGGCTGCGCATCGACCTACCGCAGGGCAGCCCGGTCTCGGACAGCCTCGACCAGCTCTTCGACGCGCTCGGCATCGATCCCAGCGACGTCTACGACGTGGTCAACGTGCCGGTCGCCACGCTGGTCGACGTGCTGACGTCGGTCGGGACCCTGACGATCCCGGGTCTGGGCTCCATCGCGCTCGGTGAGAGCCGCGGCTACACCACCGCGTTCGCCGCCAACTCCCAGGCCTACGCGCTGAAGATCAGCGTCGACCCCGAGCTCGACGGGCTCGACGAGACACGGCTGCAGCTGGGCCGGGCGCGCAGCCGGATCAGTCGTCCGGTCCCGGCCGGCGTCTTCCGCTCGACCATGACCGCGATGGAGGTCGAGGCGCTCAACGGCGCCGTCCGCGTCGGCGGCATCGCCCAGAAGTCGATCCCGTGCGAGGGCACGCGCGGCAAGACCATGACCGTCCGCACCAAGTCGGCCAGCGTCGTGCACGAGCAGCTGGGCATCGCCCTCCAGGACCTGCGCTACGCCTACCGCGGCGCCCAGAAGGGCAGGACGGGTCGGGGCTTCACCTCCGCGAGCATCGGCCAGGTCAGCCTCAAGGTGCCCGGGACGCTCGACGTGGTCGTCAAGGACCTCTCGTCCAAGGTCTCCGTGGTGTCCCGCGACCCCGACGACCGCGTGAAGCGCCAGACCCGGACCACCTACGGGGCCATCCTGGTCGACGGCAAGCAGGTGTTCCCGAAGCCGAACAAGCCGGTGCGCTTCGACGGCGGCGTCATCCGGGTGCTGGTGCAGGAGGAGTCCAACCGCTGGGGCGCCAAGGTCAGCGGTCTCTCGATCCAGCTGACCCGGCTCGACGTCAAGGTGGACCTGGCGCGTGTCGCCACGAGGTTCACCCCGTACTGAGCCACCGGCAACGATCCCAACGACGTCGGGGCGGACCTCACGGTCCGCCCCCCCCCCGAAGTGCCGGTGGCCGGGCGCCACGCACGCTCGGGGGCGACACCC